>JALZUY010000024.1 GCA_023301395.1 Nonlabens sp. | reverse complement strand
GTCTCATGCAACTTGCCTCCATCCTTAGTGATGGAGAAAAAAAAAATGATGTAAACTACATCATTCCTGCTGCTAGTTTCACCGAAATTCCTCAAGCTGCAGAGCAATCGAGCACTTACAATAGTCCGAGTATTCCTGAACCAGTAATAACTCCAGCAGTTAACGTTGAGGTTCCTGTAACCGCACAACCAGTTATAGAAGAGCAACAACCAGAACCTAGATCCATAGTTATAAAAGATGTGGTTATGGAGCCACAGACTACATCTATTCCAAACGAGCCGCAGCAAGCGATCATTGAAGAAAAGGAAGTTGTAATTAATCCAGTAACAACAAGTAGTCCCAAAGACCTAGAAACTGCTAGAAAAGCTTTATTTGAAAAACGTAAAAATCAAGTTAGTGGATTATCATTACAAGCAATTAGTGCAAAGAAAGCACATGTAGTAAAACACAGTGATAAAGTTGTTCATACCGTAGCTTTACCTGAAGAAGACTTTACAGGAGAAGAAGCCCAAAATAGTTGGTCGTCTTATGCAGCACATTTAAGAGAAAAAGGACAATTAATTCTTGCTTCTATAATGGAAGCAGACAAGCCTGTTTTAAAAGAAAATAAATTGGTGTTGCGATATCCTAATCTTTCTATGAAGGAAGATCTTGAAAAAGCACAAGGTCAAGTACTAGAGCATATAAAAGCAGCACTTAACAATTATTCTATTGAACTTGAAATTCATGTTGACAAGGCAGTTGAAAAAAAATACGCCTACACAGATCATGAAAAATTCCTTAAACTAGTTGAAAAAAATCCAGCAATAGATTCACTACGCAGGAGTTTTGACCTTGAATTATAAGCATAAAAAAAGACCTCTAAGTGAGGTCTCTTTTATTATTATGTTTTAAGATTTACAGTTTGAAAGCAAAACCTAACTGAAAGTATCTATTGTTTGCCTCATTAAGTTCACCAAACTCTCTATCAAACACATTTGATAAACCGTAACCATACCTTACATCTACAGCAAAACTCTCATTAAAATTATAACCTAATCCAACAACTGCCGTAAAATCATAGTTATAATAATCATTATTATCACGTTGTCCTACGTTAACACCAGCTTGTGGTCCTAACTGGATAAACAATTTATTTCCCAATCCGATTTTTGCGAGAACACCTACTTGTAACCAATTTGTTTTCAGTTCCACGTTATCACCAGATTCTAATCTAATTTCGTCAGCTTTTGCGCCAAGTGCAGAAACACCTATTTCAGGAACCAATGAGAATTTATCGCTAATAGTAATGTTTGCAAAGAAATTAGCATGAAAACCTATGCGGCTATCTAAGTCTATATTATCACCTTCTAGTGAAGAATAATTTAATCCAGTTCTAAATCCATAGTTGACATTTTCACCATTTTGTGCAAACGATATAGTCGAAACTGAGATAAAAACAATTAAAAGTAAAAATTTGTTCATTGAGTAATTATTAAGTAACAAAGTTAACAGACTTATTGATTTAGTAATGAATATTTAATAAAACTTGTAAGTTTATCGATAATCGGCATTAAAAAGGGACTTAATGATTCCGTCAGTAAGTCCAATCTTAGGAACCAAAATGTTTTTTGCCCGACTCCATTTCATAGCCTTTAAATATATGCGACAAGCTGGAATGATAACGTCTGCTCTATCTTGATTTAAATTTAAGAAATAAACGCGTTCCTCAAACGTATAGGATTGGAGTTTTTCATAATAGCTAGACAGATATAAATATGACAATGGCATTCCTTTAGACTTTTCACTAGTTTTATAAATACTATTAATGTTCCCACCAGAGCCTATTAGCTCAATTTTGGGATAATCTTGACAAATTCCCTTGATCCATAACTCAACCTCTGACCATAGTGAATTTGTTACCATGTCATTGAGTAACCTTACTGTTCCTATCTTGAAGGAACGAGATGCTTGCGCTTCTCCGTTTGCAAAGAGAGTAAACTCAGTACTTCCTCCACCTACATCTACATATAAATAAACTTTGTTAGCATCAATTATGGAATGTAAATCGGTCATTGCAATAATTGCTGCCTCATGAGAACCGTCTATAATTTCGATTGTAATACCTGTTTCACTCTTGATTAGTTCAACGACTTCCTGACCATTATCAGCATCTCTCATGGCACTGGTAGCATAAGCTTTGTACTTTTCCACCTTATGAACATCCATGAGTAAAGAATAGGATTGCATACTATCAATCATTCTATTTATATTTGTTTCTCCTATTTTCTTAGTAGTAAAAACATCTTGACCTAATCTAATAGGGACTCTAACCAGGCTCGTTTTTTTAAAAACTGGTGGTTCATTATCAAATAGTGTTACTGATGCTACTAGTAACCTAATTGCATTTGAACCTATATCAATAGCTGCGTATTTGTGAATTTTAAAACTCATTAATTACAATTGATTCTTATAATAATCATAAGTCGCAAATTGTGACCTAATTGGGTTTTTAGTTTCTGGAAGGTAGTTATTAAGTTGCTTTGCACAAATTTCTCTTGCCTTTACGTTATCATTCCAGCATATATCTAACGTTTCCAGTATTTCCTTTTTAATAGTTTCATCATAAATAGGACATGCAATTTCAACACGACTATCGAGATTTCTTCCCATCATATCTGCACTAGAAATATATACCTCTATATCTCCATCATTATAGAATTGATATACTCTAGGGTGTTCTAGATATTTATCAACGATACTTATAACTTTAATATTTTCACTCATTCCTCTTACACCAGGAATTAAACAACATATTCCTCTTATGATAAGTTCAATTTTTACGCCTGCATTTGATGCTTCATAGAATAAATCTATCATTTTGAAATCTGAAAAACTATTGAGTTTCATTCTCAAATGTGCTTTTTTACCTGCTTTCGCGAAAGCAATTTCCTTACGAACTCTCTTCTCTATACCATTTCTTAAACTATGAGGAGAAACTAGTAAGTGCTTATATCGATACAATTTATAATTTACTTCAAAAAAATCAAACACTTTGTCAACCTCTTTTAGAATTTTTTTATTTGCTGTAAACAGTGTATAATCTGAATATATACCTGCGGTAGCTTCATTAAAATTCCCTGTAGAAATAAAGCCATAACGTACCATTTTACCAGCTTCTTCTCTATGAATGAGACAAGCTTTGCAATGCACTTTCAAACCTGGCACACCAAATATGAGTTTCACACCTTCTTCCTGCATTAACTCAGCATAATTAATATTTGCTTGCTCATCAAATCGTGCTTGTAGTTCTATAGAAACAGTCACGTCCTTACCATTTTTTGCCGCATTTATAAGTGATGCTGCAATTTGTGACATCTCTGCAAGTCTATAAATTGTTATTTTTACAGAACGTACTTTAGGATCGAGACCTGCTTCTCGTAGAAACTTAATAGTATTTGAAAATGTATGATATGGTGCATATTGAAGAATATCACGTTGAGATATCATCTCGAGTAAGCTACCTCTAATAGAAATTCCTTTAATAGGTAAAGGTGTTCTCTTTTTATAAAGTAAATCTTTCCTTCCCAAGGATGGGAATTTCAAATAATCTCTTCTATTATGATAACGTCCTCCTGGAATAATGGAATCAGTATCATCAATCTCTACTTTGCTAATTATAAAATCTAATGTTTCTTGATGTATTGATTTATCATAAACAAAGCGCACAGGATCGCCATCCTTACGGCCTTTTACACTGCGGCTTATCTTTTCTATAAGGCTCTTTTTCAGATCTATGTCGATATCCAGTTCGGCATCGAGAGTTACCTTAATCATATGAGCTTCAAGATGTTCATAATCAAAAATATTAAAAATGTAATGCATTCTATCCCTTATTAAATCATCTAATAAAATGATATACTGCTTATCATCCTTATCAAGGGCTGGTAATTCAATAAAGCGACTCAGTGATTTAGGCTTTTCAATTAGCGCATATTTTACTGGGAGATTTTTATCTTTCATTACCATACGTACAGCTAGGTAACCTAAACCATCTCTTAGTGTAGGGAAATCTGAGTTATCATCTAACATGATAGTCGCTAACGCTGGACTTATCTCATGATTAAAATAACTTCTTATAAAGTCTTCATGTTCAGGTAAAATTTCAGTTTCATCTACAATAATTATATTCTCATTTCTAAGTTCTTCTTCTAATTCAAATAGAATCTCAAAACTTTTCGCTTGATCTACTATTACTTCTGCCATGATTTTATCCAATAAATCTGCTGCGGTAATTCCTCCTAAGGACTTTTTGGCATTTTTTCCTGCTCTTAAAATACGCTGTATTGTAGCATATCTTACCCTAAAAAATTCATCCAGGTTATTTGAAAAAATACCTAAAAAACGCAGTCTTTCAATTAATGGTACGTTTTCGTCTGCCGCTTCTTGCAACACTCTATTATTAAACCTTAACCAGCTTAGTTCTCTATTAAAATATTTTTGAATCATTTTAAATTTTTAGGGAATAAATGAGCAACAGTCTGACCTTTTGATATTTGTGCCCATTGATCAACAAGGAATTCTATAATAACAACCCCAGTTGTGGGAACATTATCAAAATAGTGAGATCCTAAAGAATTTACAGAATCAGTGAGTCCATGGTTGTGTGAAAATAACATTAAAGTATCATTATCATTTGTACAAGATTTAATTTGACTTATTAACTCATCACTATCAAAGGTGTACAATTCTCTTTTTAATTTAAAAACTGCCAAATCATAATCCATGTACTCAGAAATAATAATAGCTGTCTGAGTGGCTCTTGCTGCTGTACTGCTCCATATAACATCAGGACAAACATGAGCTGCTTTGAGGTGCTTACCTATAAGGTGTGCGTCTTTTACACCTCTTTCTAATAATACTCTATCATGATCTCTCACGTTGAATTCCCAACTTGATTTACCGTGCCTAATTAAAATAAGTCTTTTCATAGTTTTAAGGTGCTAATCTTTTGATTGTCCATTTTGAATTAATCAACTCATATAGATATCTATCATGCAACCTATTAGGTCGACCTTGCCAGAACTCAAAGGAAACAGGATTCACAAAATAGCCACCCCAATGTTCTGGCAATGGAATATCTTGATCCTTGAATTTATCTTTAAAAAACTGTAGTCTTTCTTCTAAATATTCTCTAGATGGAACCTCTAAACTTTGATCACTTGCCCAAGCTCCTAATTGACTACCTCTAGGTCTGCTGTGAAAGTAATTTTCAGATTTTTCTCTAGATGCTTTTTTTACTTCACCTTTAATGATGATTTGTCTTTCTAAAGCTGGCCAGAAGAAATGTAAAGAAATTTTAGAATTTTTATTTATTGCTTTCCCTTTTTCGGAATTGTAATTTGAATAGAAAACAAAACAACTATTTTCAATTTCTTTAAGCAAAACAATTCTATTCTTAGGAAATCCATCTTCACCTATCGTACATAAACTCATGGCATTAACTTCGTCTACAGATACATGTTGTTTGGCCTCATTAAACCATAGGTCAAATAACATAAAAGGCATAGAAGGAATATTAATATCAACAAGTGCTCCTCTGTCATAATTCTTTCTCAGATTTTGTAAATCTCTTTGCATAGAATATAGCTTTATGGCAAGTTAAGGAATTATGGATTTATGCCACAGTCAATTTATTAAATCTATAATATGATTATGTTTCGCTTTTGCGAAAGCAAAACATGAATTATTTAAACAACGTAGATTTATCTAATTGTATACAAGCATTTTCATATCCCAAGTCATAAATTTTACGCAATGATCTAAAGCTAAAGAGACCAAAAGAATGTAAATTATCTGGTTCAAAAAGCAAATCTGTCAAATAAAACTTAGAGGAATCTTTATGATATTGATTGATAGAGTACGCTCTTCCTGCAACGTCATAAGAATGTCTCATCTTTTTACCTAGTAACTCTACCTTGTTAACATAACTGCCTAGCTTAATATCACAATCTTCTAATAAATCTATAGGATAATTATTAAGTACACCGCCATCAACATATACCTTGCCTCCTATTTGAACTGGCGTAAATACTCCAGGAAATGCTGCGCTCGCAAGAATAGGGTAATACAACTCACCAGAATCAAATATTTTTAATTGGGCATTATTTAAATCAGTTGTCGTAACGATTAGAGGGATTTTTAAAGATTCAAATGAATCATTAACAATAAATGAACTTAAATGTTCAATAAATACATTTGACTTTATAAAATCTGGTTGTCCAAAAGCAAATTTACTAGGATGAAACAAATTAGAATTTTTAAAGAAGTCGTATATAGCTTCCACTTCAATTCCTGTAGCAAATAATGCACCTATTAAGGCCCCAGCACTCGTTCCTGCTATTTTATGAACTTGAATTTTACGCTCATTTAAAGCTTTAATTACGCCAGCGTGTGCAATACCTTTTGCGCCGCCACCTGAAAGAGCTAAACCTATTTTCATGTGTTAAATATATAGAATAAAAAAAGCCTCTTAACAATGAAGTTAAAAGGCTTTTTGTCGGGGTGGCAGGATTCGAACCTGCGACCTCCTCGTCCCAAACGAGGCGCGATGACCGGGCTACGCTACACCCCGAAAAGATCATCTGTATTTAGAAAATAGCGGAGAGACAGGGACTCGAACCCTGGCGACAGTTACCCGTCGACAGTTTAGCAAACTGCTCCATTACCACTCTGGCACCTCTCCTAAATATAAAAGAACTAGCTTAATTTCTTAAAGCGGTTGCAAATGTAATTCTTCTTTTAATTTCTGCAAACATTATTTGATGTTTTTTACATCTTTTATTCTGGATATTCTATTCTCAAATGATAGATATTTGCTAACTTCTTTTTAATCACAGACTTGATGACTTCTATTTGCTTAAAAGTTATGTCAGCATTTATAAATTGATTCTGTTCAACTTGCTTTGTTATAATTTTATCTACCAAAGAATCGATAGCAATAGAGGTTGGGTTCTTTAAACTTTTTGACGCGGCTTCAACACTATCAGCTATCATTAAAATAGCTGTTTCCTGACTAAATGGTTTAGGCCCAGGATACTGATAATCTTTAATTTTTAATTCTGGATTATTTGCTAGCGCCTTTTTATAGAAATAGTAAACCGTGGAATCCCCATGATGAGTTCTAATAAAATCAATTATACGATCTGGAATTTTATTCTTTTTAGCTATTTCTATTCCTTGAATAGTGTGATTAATAATGATTGCAGCACTTTCTACTGGGTCTAAATCGTCATGAGGATTTATTCCACTTCCCTGATTTTCTGTAAAGTAAGTTGGGTTTGCCATTTTACCAATGTCGTGATATAAAGCTCCTACCCTAACTAACATAGCGTTTGCGCTAATAGCATTTGCTGCTGTCTCTGCAATATTTGCTACATTCAAAGAATGATGAAATGTTCCCGGTGCTTTATTCGATAATTCTTTTAATAATTTTGAATTAGTATCAGAGAGTTCTAATAGAGACACGTCACTTATCAGACTAAACATCTTTTCATAAATGTAAATTATAGGCCATACAAAAAGCATAGTCAATCCACATAAGACAAAGTACCCCACTTTATTCCATTCCCAACCGATTACTCCACCTTGATTTATAGCATAAAATGCAAAATAAGCTCCAATATAAATTAATACAATTTGACCAATTGTTATAAAAAGATTTGCTCGTTTATAAATTTCAGAACTACTGAGAATCGTTACTATACCAGCTATGATTTGTAGGAATAGATACTCCTCTCCATCAGGAACAATAAAACTTAAAATCAGGACTGTAACAACATGAACAAATAAACCAACTCGTGCATCAAAAAACGCTTTAAGTATTAGTGGTAATAAACAGACTGGAACTAGATATACAAAAGACGCTTCTAATTTTATTACTAATGACGTAAGTATGATTATTGATAATACATTGAAGAAAATAAATATAAGTTTTCTAGTATTATTATAAATATCAGGCCTATACTTGACTAAAAACAATAGTAGCATTATAAATGTTAAGGCTACTAAAATTATGTATCCTAAAAGCTTCCAGAAATACTGAGACTCAGACCATGTTTGAGACTGATACGTCTCGTTAAGGGTAATTAATATTTGATATTTCTCTCCTTCTACTATTTCGCCTTGAGCTATAATCCTAGAATTTAAAGAAACTACTCCTCTTGTAGGAAGCACCTTATTTAATTGGTCATCGAGAACTTGATTTGTTAATTCAGAATTAAAAACAAGATTTGATTTGATATTTCTGAAAACTGAATTTCTCAGTGATTCTTTATATAGAAAATCAGATGCATTCACATTCTTATTTATGGTTGCATTGAGATTAATTGGCGTTAATAAATCATCGTACGTTATTTCTCTAAATTCATTATCTATCTTAAAGACTATAAGGCTTTGTGGCTTGAGTTCGTGTTGATTTTCTAGATAAGGAGCACTATATATATTTCTAACTATTCCATTAATTTTTTCTAGTTCTTTGTTAAGTTTATTTCCTTTAATCGAACCTGGGTATTCTTGAAGTAAATCTGCTTTTACATTTTCTCTGACTTCTTGAACTATATTTTCTCTTAAATCAAAGTATTGAGGACTACTAACTCTTATTTGAGCTATTTCGTCATTAATCGACTCTGAACTCTTATTGATTGGAAAACGAAAAGGCGCATATAAAGTTTCATATTGCCATGGTTCTCCTTGATTAAAATCATACTTAAATCGATCACTTTTCGGAAAGAAATAGACAGTCAGAATAGTTGCTATAATTACTAACAGTACTCTTATTAGTAGATCTTGATATTTAAAATAGTTTATGTTTTTATCCTCCATTGTATACAAATAAACGATTAACTATTCGGTTCTAATAATTTGAATTTATAAAATTAGGTATTATTACTGATAGAAGGTCTTAATATGTAAAATTCAAAATAAACTAATGATGGAAATGCTTATTTTCGCATGAAAATAATTGATCATGAACAAAGTTGTTATTGTTTCTTATGCTAGAACTCCTATAGGTAGTTTTATGGGTAAACTCTCAAGTGTACCTGCAACTAAATTGGGTAGTATTGCTATTAAAGGTGCATTAGATAAAATCAAATTAAATGCTTCACTTGTTGAAGAAATTTTAATGGGTAACGTAGTTCAAGCTGGAACTGGTCAAGCGCCAGCAAGGCAAGCCGCCCTAGGTGCTGGTATTTCTGACAATGTCCCTTGTACAACTGTTAATAAAGTTTGTGCAAGCGGAATGAAAACGATAATGATGGCTGCTCAAGCGATTGCATTAGGTGATAAGGATATTATTATTGCTGGTGGAATGGAGAATATGAGTATGATTCCTCATTATGTGCATTTGCGAAATGGTCAAAAATTTGGACCTACTTCTCTTATTGATGGTATGCAAAAAGATGGCCTGGTAGACGCCTATGACGAGAATGCGATGGGTGTATGCGCTGATATGTGTGCAACTGAACATGAATTTTCAAGAGAAGATCAAGATGCCTTTGCTATTCAGTCTTATAATAGATCTGCACAATCATGGAAAGAAGGAAAGTTTAATAATGAAATAGTTGCTGTTAATGTACCTCAGCGAAGAGGTGATGATTTGATAGTGGATCATGATGAAGAATATTCAAATGTAAGGATGGAGAAGATTCCTTCTCTAAGACCAGCATTTACAAAAGATGGTACTGTTACTGCAGCAAATGCATCAACTATAAATGATGGTGCAGCCGCATTAGTAATGATGAGCGAGGATAAAGCCAAAGAACTAGGCCTTACTCCTATCGCTACTATATTAGGCTACGCAGATGCTGCACAAGAGCCAAAATGGTTTACAACTGCTCCTGCTAAAGCGTTACCACTTGCCTTAAGTAAGGCTGGAATATCGCAAGATGATGTGGACTACTTTGAATTCAACGAGGCTTTCTCTGTTGTTGGTCTGGCAAACATGAAAATATTAGGTCTCAATGATTCTAATGTAAACGTTTATGGTGGTGCTGTTTCTTTAGGTCATCCACTAGGTTGCAGTGGTGCAAGAATAGTCGCTACCTTATTGAGTGTTTTAACTCAAGAAAATGGTAGTATAGGTGCTGCAGCAATATGTAATGGTGGTGGTGGTGCTAGCGCAATTGTAATTAAAAAAGCTTAATTAATTTAGATGAAGTACGGGATTTGCCCTATTTCGGTTGCGCCGTTGCGTCTTGAGACTAAAGATTCCAGTGAAATGGTTTCTCAAGTACTCTATGGCGAGCATTTCAAAATAATTGAAGAACGTAAGAAATGGGTTAAGATTAGACTTGCCCATGATTCTTATGAAGGATGGATTGACATAAAGCAAGTCTTTGAGATTGAAGCAGAATTGTATCATGAAATCGAAAATACTGAGCACTTATTTGCTAGAGATCTCATAAGTCATATCACTCATCACGATGAATCTTTAAGCACTATTACAATTGGGGCGCAAATATCAACTGCTCCTAGTCTAGCCGATTCTTACCAATTAGAAAGTACTAAAGGTGGTTCAAAGGAAGACCTTATAAATAACGCGCTACTACTTCTTAATACTCCATATTTATGGGGTGGACGCACACCATTAGGCATGGATTGTAGTGGATTCACACAGCTTATATATCGATTAAGCGGATACAAACTATTAAGAGACGCAAGTCAGCAAGCTACTCAAGGTGAAGTATTAAGTTTTATTGAAGAAGCTGAAGAAGGTGATCTTGCTTTTTTTGACAATAACGATGGTCACATAACTCATGTAGGTCTAATAATGAGAGATAATTACATCGTACATGCGCATGGTAAAATACGGATTGATCGTCTAGACCAAAGTGGGATTTTTAATGTAGAACAAAATATTCATACTCATAAATTAAGAGTAATTAAAAAGGTTTTACAATTTTAAATTTAAAAATAATTCACAAAAAAAGCTCTTGATTTAATCAAGAGCTTTTTTTTGCATGTCGCTTTCGCGAAAGCTAAAGATTACACAAATAACTTTTATAATTTTGCTTTTATCGCTGCAGACTTATCAGTTAACTCTAGAAAGTCATATAAGCTTATCATGTTTCTCATAATTCCCTTATCGTCAGGCTTTACTATAAGAGCTTTTTCAAGATATGAAACTGCTTCTGTGTAGTGTTTTTTTTGTTCTACAGCAGTGGTTTTTTCTAAATTACCAATTTCTAAATTCGCATTTGACAAATTCACTAATGCAAAATAATTCTTAGGCTCCAAGTTGATGCTAGATTTAAAATAACGTATAGCACTCTCATAATTTTTATCTTTAATCGCGGCAGCACCGAGATTATCGAAAATTGTAGGATCTGTTATATCAGAATCTGTATTTTCAATTGCGTCCTTGTACTCATCCATCATGTCCAGCGCAAGGAACACATCTGCCTTTACTAATTTAAGAGAAGAATCATCAGGATTGTTTTTTAGAGCTGTGTTATAAACTGATTTAGCTGTTTCTAAATCACCTTTACTTTTGTTGTATAACCAGACTGTCTTTAAAACGACATCTCCTAAATTAGAAAGCGATTTTTCTGAAGCAGGATTCTTGTGAGTATACTTAATTGCTACATCTCTCAATTTTTTATTAGAGAACCTCTCTACCACACCGTTTTTTTTATTAGTAGCTAGGTATGTTGTTACTTCTCCAGTATAATTATTTTTCAACAGTAATTTGAGAAAGCAATTTAGGCTCATTTACATTATCAAAATTATATTGAT
>JALZUY010000023.1 GCA_023301395.1 Nonlabens sp. | reverse complement strand
CTTTACTAAATATAGAAAATTATCTAGGAATTGCTGGTCAAGAAGCCATGCGTTCTGTTCATGAAACAGATACTGTTTCTACTCATCAAAAACCGATTCAAATCAAACCTAATGGTTCTTATGTAGAGCCTCTTAAAATATTACTACAACATGGTCATGCTAAACTCAAAAAGAAAGTTCAGGATTTACTAGATCCACATAAAGAAGCCATTGAAAGTTATGATGATGACTTAATCACTCGCAAAGAAAAGGTTTTAAAATGGACTCAAGAACTCGCCAGTGCTGGACTAGGAAACCTTGCTTATCCAGTAGAGTATGGTGGAGCAGATTCTATGGCGCAATACTCCTCTGTATTTGAAGAAATAGCCAAATACGATTTGAGTTTAACCATTAAATTTGGGGTTCATTTTGGATTATTTGGTGGTAGTGTAGCATCCTTAGGAACAAAATTCCATCACGATACTTATTTAAAAGACATAGGCACCATGGCATTACCTGGTTGTTTTGCCATGACCGAAATGCATCACGGTAGTAATGTAAAAGCATTACAAACAACCGCGATTTACCAGCAAGACAGCAAGACATTCATTATCAATACACCTTCACAAAACGATAGAAAAACCTACATAGGTAATGCAGGTATGCATGCTCAAATGGCTACTGTTTTTGCTCAACTTATAGTTGATGATGAAGAACATGGAATCCATGCTTTTTTAGTTCCTATAAGAAATGAGCAAGGCGCAACTATAGCTGGTATAACCATAGGTGATAACGGTCATAAAATGGGATTGAATGGTGTTGATAATGGCACATTACATTTCAATTCTATCAATATTCCTAAAGAGAATTTACTAAACAAATTTGGTGACATAGATGAAAATGGTCAATACACAAGTCCAATAAGTAGTTCTTCCAAGCGTTTTTTCACTATGCTAGGAACACTTGTTGGTGGTAGGCTTTGTGTGCCTATTGCTGGAAATACAGCAGCTAAAAAAGCTTTGAACATGGCCGTTTATTTTGCACTAGATCGCAAGCAGTTTGGACCACCAGGAAAACCAGAGCAATCCATTATGGATTATCCTACACATCAAAAAAAGCTGATGCCATTAATCGCCAATGCTTATGCTTATGATTTTGCACACGAATTTTTATTGAAAGATTATGTGACAAATACAGATAGTGACAAACAAGAAATAGAAGCAGTTGCTGCTGGATTAAAATCATTAAGCACTTGGAACGCTACTGCAACGATACAAACATGCCGTGAAGCTTGTGGAGGAAAAGGATATTTAAGTGAAATGTACTTTGACCTCTTAAAAGCCGATACTGATATATTCACAACCTTTGAAGGAGATAATACCGTCTTATTACAACTCACTGCTAAAAGTCGATTGACTCATTTTAGAAAGCAATTTGGTAAAATGGATTGGTGGGATACTCTAAAATATATTTCTAGTATCGCATCCACGAACCTAAGTGAACTGAATCCTTTAGTAACTCGAGATACTTCACAAGAACATTTACTAAGTGATGATTTTCAACTTGCAGCATTTAAGTATCGTGAAGAGTTTTCTTTACGTACTCTGGCTATGCGATTGGGTAAAAAGATTAAAAACGGAATGGATAGTTATGATGCTTTTCTAGACGTTCAAGTGCATTTAGTTGATATGGCAAGCGCATATATAGATCATGTAGTGCTAGAACAATTTATAGCGACTATTAATAAACAAGAAGATGAAAGTGTTAAAGAAGTCTTGACCTCACTTAAAAACTTGTATGCTTTACATCGCATAGAAGAAAACAAAGGCTGGTATCTAGAACACGATTATATCTCAGGTTCAAAATCCCTAGCAATTAATAAACTGGTGGCAAAACTTTGTAAAGAGCTTAAAAATGAAAGTCAGCACTTAGTAGATGCTTTTGATATTCCAAAGCACATGACTGAAAGCGCACTCAAGTTTTATTAATAGAATAGATACAACTCTACTTGCAACTACTTCGTAACTAGAAACTAACCGAAGCAAATTTTCTCTTAAAATCGTTACTATTTGAATCATAAAATGCACAATTAGACTACTTTTACACGCCGAAAACAAAAGGTGATTTTTAAAAATAGAAGAATAAGTAATGGATGATTTATTAACGTTTGCATTTACGGTATTCACTGGCTTTTTTGCCATTATGAATCCCATTTCTAATATGCCTATTTTTCTGACATTGACTGATGGAGCTGATAAGGAAACTAAGCAAAGGATAAATCTTAAGGCAATTCTGGTAGCTTTTATAATTGTTACCACATTTGTATTGCTAGGAAACTATATTTTTGACTTATTTGGTATTACTATTCCGGCGTTTAAAATTACAGGTGGAATATTGATTTTCTTTGTGGGATTTGAAATGCTACAGTCTAAAAAATCTAATATTAAGCGTCTTAAAACGGTTAATCATGATGAAAATATTGCAATCTCACCACTAGCAATCCCTATTCTTGCAGGGCCAGGAACGATTGTAACAGCAACTAACTTTGTAGCAAACACAACTTCTTATTTAAATATAGCTGTTGTTATAGTAGTATTTGCATTGATGTGTTTTCTAAACTATATAGCCTTTTCTTTAAGTGACATTATCGCAAAGAAAATAGGAGATAATGTAATATCTGTAATCGGTAAACTTATGGGATTGATCATCGCCATTATAGGAACTAACATGATTATTCAAGGACTAAAGTTATCCTTTAATATTTTGAATTAAAAAATATTGAAATTCCTAATCAGATCTTTATATTCAAAAATTAAAGAATTTAAATCAACTTAAAAAGATTTAATAACTGGTTTTATTTCTATGATGAAGTTTATCGAATTTGCAATAAAACACAGTTTGTGAGCCTCATCATGTAGACTAACTGCAAGAGATTCTAATGCTGTATCTTTTATAGTAACAATAGGGTTTAATTCAACTTTATTAAAACCACCACTCAAATCTGAGCGTAACTCTAGCGTTCCTATGGCCTCATCATTATAGGCTACAACTTCCACTCCATATTGTTGACATACATAGAAGTAGGACATCATATGACAAGAAGAAAGCGCACTCAACAATAAATCTTCGGGATTATGAGCAGTTGATTCACCTTTAAATTCACGTGCCGCAGATATCTTTAAATCTTCTTTACCATTGATTGCAGAACTATGCGTTTTTGAGTTTTCAAACTGGTCTTTTCTCCAACTGGTTTGCACTTTAAAACAAAATTCCTTTTTCATGAATGGCTTATTGATATACTGGTGATTTGGAGTATTTCGCTTTCGCGAAAGCGTATAATCGATAACATAACCAGCCTATAATTGTCCCCATAAACATACCCATAAACACGTCTCCAGGATAGTGAACTCCTAGATAAACACGACTGTAAGCGACAAGAATGGCCCAAACAAATAGAATAATGGCAATTGTTTTATGCGATTTTTTAAGCATGTGCCACATGAATACAGCAAGCGCCATGGCGTTACTGGCATGACCACTGTAAAATCCATAAGTCCCACCACTTTTACCAACCTTAGAAATTAATCCTTCTAAATCAGGTTCTCTAAATGGTCTCAAGCGTTGTATGAGTGTGTTTTTAAAAAGCATAGCGATTTGATCACTTGCTGCTATTAAAACAACAATAGCAAGCAAAGCGATAATTAATTCTTGTCGAGATAATTTCTTATAAAGGAGATAAAGTAAATATAAATAAAGCGGTATCGCATAGTATTTATAAGTAATAATATTAAAAACTAAGTCAACAGTATCATTTCCCCAATCGTTAAGAAAGAGCATGATATCCCAGTCGAGTTGTTTAATGTCTTCCATTATTGATTTTCATAAAGAGCGCACTGCTCGTCATAAAAACGGCTGGCTTCTTCAATAAGATTTTTTGTTTCTACTTCAAGCTCTTCGGCATCTTTTTTCTCAATATCTTCAAGAAATTCTACGGTATCATCTTTAAGATTAATCACAAATCGTGGATAATCGAGGTGTACTACAAAAATATCTTCGGGATGAATATCGCGAAACCAAAAAG
>JALZUY010000022.1 GCA_023301395.1 Nonlabens sp. | reverse complement strand
TAAAGAAGTACTTCTTTAAAGATGAGGTCGTTGATGTGAGTGGTGATATTGAAACAGCACAACCTAGTTATTATCACTATTCAAGCGTTTTCTATCAAGACGGAATCAGTAATTATTCAGGTGACTCATACTATGACGAAGGATATAACGATTACGGTTATGGTAAAAATAAGCCTCAGATTTCTGAACTCAAATCGAGAACTATAAAGCAAAATCATGACCTTTTAAATAGGAATGATCCTAAGGAAATAAAGTCATTATTAACTGAATTTTTAGATTTAGCTAACACTTATAAAATCAAACATAATCTTACAGATGATGAGTGGTTCAATGCAGTATATCATCCTCAAGATTTTAAAGTAAAAACTTTAATTAATTCAAGGGATCATATTAATACCTATGGTAGAATTTATGATGAAGACGATAAGTTAACACCATTACAGATCTATGCTGAGGATATCAATTCAGATTTTTACATAAGAACTGAAAACCTGACACAATCTTTTGGTAATATAAAGGACATAAAGGAAAACAACTTCATTGAAGTTGGGATTCATATTATGTTATGGCTTTCGTTTTTTATTGCATTGCTCATATTTGCTTTTAGGATAACAGGTTTGAAGTCCGTTTTATTCAGCATTATTGCGGCTGGATTATTAGGAATTGTAGTTGGTTTGATATCTATATTTTCTTTAATGAATAGTTCTGGTTATTCAAATGATGAATACTTTGTCATGTACCTCGCTTTATTCATAGGTACAATGATATTACTGGGAACGATCTTATGGATGCCTAAAATGAGTAAACTCATAAGCTCCATCTTCTTGAATTTAACGATGTTAGGATTACTACCATATATATTACTTATTCTAACTATTATAACAGTACACCAAGAAGATGCGTGTAAAGTAAACTATCCAGACTATCAAGTGCGCAAAGAGAATTGCTTTATACTTTTAGAAAGCTTAGGAGCTTACTGGAGTTTAATTTTTATGGTAATGGCTGTTTTCACTATTTGGTGGATATCTGCTAAGGCACTGCAATGGAAATCACTTCCAGAAGAATAATTAAAAAATATAACTAGTTCTTATCACGCTTCTGCGGAAGCGTGATATTAATGATTGATATAAACCCAGCCTACTCTTGCCTGGCTACCATCTCTAAGATCCAACTGCCAGAAATAAGTTCCTACTGGTAATAATTGACTGTCATTATGCAGGATTCCAGAGTTAGGAATTCCATCCCAATCATTTTGATAGCCTATCGTTTCATAAACGATACTACCATAGCGATTAAATACTTTAAGCTCACTATCGGGATAGAGTTCAATACATACTATTTCAAAAGTGTCGTTAATTCCATCATTATTAGGTGAGAAACCTTCTGGAATCCTAAGACAGTCTGGTCTTGTAAAAGCTTGTGCAGTATTGTTTTCTAGATCTACATCTAGAAGTAAATTACTGCTGTAAACCGTAACCACGTTTATAAAATCTCCTGGAATATTGAAATCTACAGTAATCTCTAGTGTTGCACTTGCTCCTACTGCCATATCACCTAGTAACCATAAACCACTGAAATCATCAAATGTTCCCGTTGCAGTATTGTGCGATATGTAGTTATAACCACTTGGTAAAAACTCTTCTACGATAACATTTGTAGCGATGGTACTCCCTAAATTATCTACTTGAATTGTAAAGGTTACGGAGCCATTAACATCAGGTTGAATTTTATCAACAGTTTTAATGACACTTAAATCGAGTGATGGCAATACCTCTAGTGTTGCAAATGCGGTTGATACGTCTATATTATTGAGTGCTGAGAAATTCTGGAAATCGTTTGTATAAAAACCAGGATCATCACTTGTCACTTCAACAGCAAAACTGATTTCCTGTGTTCCTGCAGGGAAGCTTAGGTTTTGAATTCCTATAATGGAACTACCTACAGTGTCTATAAAATCACCACTTGCATTATTTTGATTCACCCAAAATGCGTTTCCAGACACTATGATTTCTGGAGAAAGATTATCTACAAAAGAAATATTACTTTGAGCTGGTAATCCTATGGAATTAGTTAATGTAAAGGTTAAAATAGAAGTTTCACCTGTATTCATTACAGATGGTTCAAAGCTTTTTGAAGTTTGTGTAGTGAGCACAAAAAGGCTTGAAATAGATATGTTTGAGTCAGGTGTGTTTTCACCTTGTTGAGAGAAATCTGGTTGGGCTTCGGCACGGTTTTCAAAACTACCGCCATATGTAGGTGAGTTTATAGGAATGCGCACTTGAATAGTCGATCCAGCTTCCATAAATGGAATAATAGCATCGGTTTGATTTCCTGTAACGGTAAAGTTAGAAATGCAGGTAGCGTTACCAGTGATTAATGTACAAGTAGGTGTTCCCGTTATGGTAAAATCGGGATGCATTAAATCTGCGAAATCAATATTGCTAGCGTCTACACTTATATTTGAATTTGTAATATCAATAATCCATTCTAGAGGAGTATTGATAGGTGCTGATGTTATTGATGGATAAGTTTGTACTACAATGTCCACGCATGGAACCATGGGCGTTGCTACCGCAGCACTCGCACTGGCTATTATTGCAAGATTAGAATCAATGGCAGCTAGTCCTAGGTCATCCTGTACACTTGTAATAGACACAGAGCATTCAGGTTTCCAGTTAATTATTTTTTGATAAGTTATAGAGCTATTTGCCGGCATTATAAAACCGTCTGTATCTAAGATTTCCCAAAAGGTGTCTCCTTGACCATTTACAACTCCTATGTTTTCATTAAGAACTACAGGGCAGTTTGCGCCACCAGTAGTTCCTGTACAAATAATTGATTGCAATATTCCAGTTCCAGTGGAGAATTGAATATCTCTAAATTTGATTTGGTGAGCAACAGTATCCACATTACTCATCATTATTTCATAAGCAATATCTCCATAAGGATAAGGACCTGCACCAGGAATAGGTGTGGTTTGAATTTCAGTTAAAGTAACGATAGGAGTATTTGGGACATCTACACAAGGAGTAACAGGCAAGCCTATAATTAAAGCTCCACTAAAATCATTTGTTGTATCACAATCTATAAGCGCTGGATCGTTTTCAAAAACGATTCCGCGCATGCTACAAATAGGCGCCATACCGCCTGGAGTACATTCTGGAGGAATGAATCTCACCGTGGTTCTTACTGTAGCACTAGAATTTGCAGGAAAAACAAAATCGTCTGTAAGCCATCTAAAATCGGGAGTTATTACTATGTTTAAATCTGAGCAATTAAGCGTTCCTGTTGTTCCAGTACAAGTTACTGTTAGCACTTCAATTCCTGTGTTTAAATTACTGGTATTAGTAAGGAATGCACCACCTATAATATCTAGAGGACCATTATTTGTGAAAGTGAAATCATAAGTTACAATATCAGTCCAAGCGGTTAAAGTTCCAGCAACGGGATTCACCTTAGTTACCTGAGAAATTAAATCGGTACAAGGACAAGCTGCTATAAGTAAAGCAATTGTGTTTATAGAGTTATTTTCTAAGAAATTTGTATTATTTATATAAGAGTCAATGGAAAGTCTATTACCTATTATTAATGGCTCATTTGGCATTTTACGACTACAATCACCTTCTTCTATCTTATAAGTGACACTTAAAGTAAATGAAGCTCCTGCGGGAAAAACAACAACCTGTGCATGATTGTAATATTCAAACTGGTTAGTGAGGTTCAACGATACCATCGGGTTTGTTGCAGATAAAGTAGGGCAGTTCATACTGCTCGTATTTACGCAGCTTAAATTTTCTAATGTAACGAGGGCACTACCAGCGCTATTCACATTACTTGCAGCTATTGTGAAATTTTGTAAAGGGTATTCTATTCCGGAATTATTAAGAATAGTCATCTCATAGGTTACAGAATCACCCCAATTTGCAAGATCTCCATTTCCTGCTGGTGTAATTTGAGTTTGAGATATTTGAAAATCTATAGGCCTTTCAGTCATTATAATACTAATCACAGAGGTGTTTGTAGCAGGATTAGTATCAGTAGTACCAGCTGGTGTATTCACAATAGCTGTAGCCGTTGCGCCACCCAGGAAAATAGGCGATGCTCTCAATGTGATCAACACCTCAAGACTGGAGGAATTAGGCATATTAGGAAGTGTACCTGTAACTAAGTTTGATACAATACTAATATTTGAAGGAGAAACTGCTCCACCTAGATTGTTTTGAACAACTGCACTTTCAATATTATTTACTGTACTCAGTGATAGACTAAAATCAGCATTTGCGACTGGAGCACCTGTATTACTTATGGTAATTAAGTAGCTGTATCGTTCATAGAAGTGCGCTTGTGATATAGAATTTCCTGCAAGGTTTTGTGCCTCAACTGTTATTGCTAGATCTGTAGTCTGACCATAACAAGTCGACATGGAGGCTAAGAAAAATAAAATTGGAAATAAAAACTTCATACAATTGGTTGCTGGTATAAATATAGGATGACTTTTCTTAGCATAGGCTGCGTGACCTTTTAATAAATCATTATGCTTAGTTTTACTATTACAAAATTGATGTGTAGTGCGAGGAGATTTTTTTCACGCTTTAGCGAAAGCGTAACTACACAAATTGTTATTTATCAAATAGTTAATATATTTCTATGAAACTTTATCTAGTGCCTACACCTATAGGAAATTTGTCAGATATGACCTATCGTGCTGTTAATATACTAAATGAGGTAGACCTTATTCTAGCAGAAGATACCCGAACCAGTGGTAAATTATTGAATCATTATGAGATTAAAACACCCATGTTGTCTTATCACATGCATAATGAACACAAGATTGTAGAACATGTAGTGAGCCGTATTAAAAATGGTGAAACGATGGCGCTTATTACTGATGCTGGATCTCCAGGAATAAGTGACCCAGGTTTTTTAATTACTCGTAAAATGATTGAGAATGGATTAGAGATAATCGCATTACCAGGAGCAACAGCATTTGTTCCGGCACTGGTAGTAAGTGGTTTGCCATGTGATAAATTTATTTTTGAAGGATTTTTACCGGTTAAAAAAGGTCGTCAAAAAAGACTAGAGTTTTTAAAAGGCGAAAAACGCACCATTGTTTTTTATGAATCACCACACAAGCTATTAAAAACGCTTGCAGATTTTAAATCTCATTATGGTGGAGAATCTCAAATCTCTATCTCACGAGAAATCACTAAAATGTTTGAAGAACATTATAGAGGTACGGTAGATGGAGCGATGACCCATTTTGAAACCAAAAAGCCTAAAGGAGAGTTTGTTGTAAGTTTATCATTACAATAGTTTTTTAGTATCAATCTTTTATCGCTTAAACATGCGTTTTGTCTAAAATATAGTTAACATTTTATTTAACTTTTAAGAAAACGTTATTTTCCGATGATAATTCAATGAATTCTTTTTAATCTAAATATTTTTTTATGAAAATTAAATTACTTTTGTTTAGTGCTTTTGCGATGCTATTAAGTGTTTGCGGTAGTGCTCAAACTACAACAATTATAGGTGCGGGAACAGATCCTGGAGCTATTTCACAAAATGGATCACCTATCTACAGGTCGTCTGCTGGTAGTAGCTTTGATTACTCTCAAAGTATCCTTTTATACACTTTTGCAGACTTAAGTGCAGCTGGTATCTATAACGGTGCTGTAATATCTTCTATAGGTTTTAATAAGACTAACGCCTTTGGTGTTGCTCCTGGAGAAGCAGGAAGTATGACTATAGCAATGAATAATACGGGTAGTAATAGCCTAGATACAGAAGATACGTATGCTAATCTAACTGCGGGTTCTATAAATGTGTATACTAATGTTGCAGTAGATAATACTATTATTTCGGACAACGCAGGATATGTGGTATTCACTTTAGATACTCCATTTACCTATACAGGTGGATCTATTGAGATAGGATTGGACTGGGATATTAGTGTTTCTACAGGTAACCCTACAACTGGTGGGTTTGCATTTGCTTATGATACAGTAACTGGTATACAAGGAAGAGGAGATAGTAGCTCATTGCCTCTTACGGGAGATTTAGATAATGAACAAACAAGACTTTATCAGGCTGAAATGATTTTTACTGGTGGTGCTGTACCAACATGTTTACCGTCTTCTAATCTTGGAGCTGTTTCAACAACTTTTGATACTGCAGACCTTTCATGGACATCAGGTGGTAGTGGTGAAACGGCTTGGGATATTGAATTAGGTGTTGAAGGATTTACTCCTACTGGAACACCTACTGATGCAGGAGTTACAAACCCTTATACTGCAACAATGTTAACAGCAAATACAGGCTACGATTTCTATGTACGGGCAGATTGTGGTGGTGGTGATTTTAGTACATATGCTGGACCATTCAACTTTAGAACTCTTTGTACTGCGATAACAGACTTTAGTGAAGATTTTGAGTCTGTTGTAAGACCTGCATTACCAGATTGTTGGTCTTCTTTCAATACCAATACAGGTAGTGGAAATGTAGAATCACATCTTTCTGCAGATAATTCAGGTGTTTTAGGAATAAGATTAAATAGCGGAAGTTTTACTGGTAATATAGGAAGTGGAACTACAATTGAAGGTGAGAATATGTTAATCTCTCCACAACTTAGCAATATCGCAGCAGGTAGCCATAGGCTAAGATTCTTTGCAGATGCAGGAACTGCTACAAGTACTGTTGAGGTAGGAACTATGAGTAACGCTACAGATCCAAGTACATTTACTTCACTTCAACTAATTGCACCTACAACGACTCATCAAGAGTATATTGTGAATTTTGATACTTATTCTGGGTCAGATCAGTTTGTTGCATTCAGGCATATCTTTGTATCTACTAATGATAATATGTATTTAGATGATATCGTATGGGAAGCAATTCCGTCTTGTTCAAACCCTACTGCTCTTGCGGCATCTGCTGTATCAGATACTGAGATTTCATTAACATGGGTTAATAACTCAAGCGCATCTGCATCAAGTATATTATATGGTCAAGTAGGATTTGATCCATTGACAGCTGGTACTACAGTTGCTGGCGCTGGTGATAGCGCTACTGTTACAGGATTAATTGCTGACACACTTTATGATTTTTATATAACACAAGACTGTAGCGCTTCAGCAAACGGTTTATCTGCTCAGATAGGTCCTGTATCTGCAACTACTTTTTGTGCTGCAATTGCTGCGCCATATACAGAAGATTTTGAATTTTTTACTACAGCATCTTCTCCATTTTTAACAGGTAACTGTTGGAGTGGAACAGGTGGATCTTATTTCTGGGAATCTGCTGCAGGTACTGATACAAGTTCAGGAGGAACAGGACCAAACCCATCTATTACTACAGGAAATTATTTCTTTACAGAAGCATCTACTGGTGCTACAGGAGATACAACAGATTTAGTATCTCCTTTAGTAGATTTAACAGGACTTACAGCACCAGCATTAACATTTGACTATCATATGTTTGGTGGAGAAATAGGGACATTAGATGTATTAGTAAATGGTACAACTAACGTATGGACATTATCAGGTCAACAGCAAACAAGTGATGTAGAGCCTTGGATACTTGCAGAAGTAGATCTAGCTGTATATGCAGGTCAAACGATATCTGTTACTATAAGAGCTACAAGTGCAGGAACATTTGAAGGTGATATAGCAATTGATAATATAGGATTTGTAGAATTACCAGTTTGTAATGACGTCACAGCAATAACAATTGATTCAGTTACTTCTGATTCTGCAACTGTAAGCTGGACTGAAAATAGTATGCCAGCTGCTACGGCATGGGAAGTCGTTGCTGTTCTTATTGGAGATCCAGCACCAGCTGTTGGAACATCAAATGCAACTGTTAATCCTTATACGATTACGGCACTTGCACCTGAAACTACATATGATATTTATGTAAGAGCTGATTGTAGTATGGCATTTGTAGGACCTATTTCTGCCACTACAGATTGTGCTGCTTTAGTGCCAGATGCTTTAGAGACATTTGACATGTTTGTTCCTAATTGTTGGGAGGAAGCTTCAGATGGTGATTTAACTACTGGTCCTATGACTTTAGGTTCCGGAGATTGGGGTGCTGAAGAATTTGCTCATGCTACTACTTCTGGTGGTGGAGCTGTAAATGTGAATTTATTTAACTTAGGAACATCTGATTGGCTTCTTTCACCTTTATATGATTTATCAGTAGGTGGATATGAGCTTAATGTAGATATAGCTGTAACTGGGTTTAATAACACAACAGCTTCTGCAATGGGATCTGATGATGAGGTTGTATTAGTTTATACTGAAGATGGAACAACTTGGAATGTGTTAGAAACATGGAATGCTGCAA
>JALZUY010000021.1 GCA_023301395.1 Nonlabens sp. | reverse complement strand
CATCTTTCCCGACAGTTGCATGATGATGTTTATGATATTGCATCGCTTACTAAAATTATGGGAACCTTACCACTGGTAATGGAACTAGAAGAACAAGGGATTTTAAGCTTAGAGGACTCTGTTGGTGACTTAATTCCATCACTAGCAAAGTCTAATAAAAAGAATATTACGGTTAAATCTATGCTTTCGCATTATGCAAGATTGCGCGCATGGATACCATTTTACAGATACACTCTTGATAGTATTACCTCAAGACCAATGTTACAATATTATCGTAATAGTAAATCTTCTACTTATAACATTGAGGTAGCACAAAATTTTTACGCAAATAGTGTTATTCAAGACACTATTTTCAATCGTATTGCAAATAGTGATTTGAGAAAAAGGCAAGAATACAAGTACAGTGACTTGCCTTACTACCTTCTCAAGAATTATCTTGAGAATAGATCTAAAAAAACACTAGACGAACTTACTGGAAATCATTTCTATAAACGTATGGGAATGAATTACATGGGTTATTTACCGTTACAACGTTTTTCAAAGGACAAGATTGTTCCTACTGAGAATGATATCACTTTTAGAGGACAATTGATACATGGATATGTACATGATCAAGGAGCAGCCATGCAAGGAGGAATAGGTGGACATGCAGGACTATTTTCAAATTCAAATGATGTGGCAAAAATGATGCAAATGTATTTGCAAAACGGTAGTTATGGTGATGTGACCTATTTCAATCCAGAGACTATTTCAAAATTTAATACCTGTTATTATTGTGATCAAGAGGTGCGTCGTGGAGTAGGTTTTGATAAACCACAGCTGGATGAGGTAGGGCCTACTTGTGGTTGCGTGAGTATGACAAGTTTTGGACATAGTGGATTTACTGGCGCATACACATGGGCAGATCCAGAATCTGAGATTGTGTACGTCTTTTTATCTAATCGTATTTTCCCAAGTGCAGACAATAGATTCCTTCTATCTGAGAATATAAGAACAAACATACAGCAAATCATTTATGACGCCATAATTGATTAATTTTATAAAGTTCACAATAAAAAACCTTGAATGAAAATTGCGATAGTATGTTATCCCACCTTTGGTGGTAGTGGAGTAGTAGCAACCATGTTAGGAACGGCACTTGCATTGCGAGGACATGAGGTTCATTTTGTTACCTATAAACAACCAGTTCGACTAGAATTACTTGCAAAAAATATCTTCTTCCATGAAGTTAATGTAGAAGAATATCCATTATTTCATTATCAACCTTATGATCTTGCACTATCCAGTAAGCTGGTGAACGTGGTTCAGGAGTATGGAATAGAGCTGCTACATGTACATTATGCCATTCCACATGCTTATGCTGGTTATATGGCACAACAAATGTTGAAAGATTTGGGCATTTCACTGCCTATGGTAACAACACTGCATGGAACAGATATAACCTTGGTAGGAAACCACCCAGTTTATAAACCTAGTGTGACATTTAGTATCAATAACAGTGATGTTGTTACTTCAGTATCGGCTAGTTTAAAGAGAGATACATTAGACCTGTTTGAGATATCTAAAGAAATAGATGTCGTATCTAATTTTATAGATATGTCTAATTATAAAACCGAATTTACAGACTGTGATCGATCGGTAATGGCATTTCCTCAAGAACGTATTTTAACTCACGTGAGTAACATGAGACCTGTTAAACGCATTATGGATGTGGTGAAAATATTTGAAAAAGTACAAGAAAAGATTGAAGCAATTTTAATCATGGTAGGTGATGGACCTGAGCGTTTTGAGGCTGAGGAATATGCAAAATCTAAAAATTTACAACATCAAATTAAATGGGTAGGAAATAGTACTGAGATTGACCGCATACTTTGTTTTACTGATTTGTTTTTATTACCGTCTGAAAAAGAAAGTTTTGGACTTGCAGCACTTGAGGCTATGGCAAATAAAACTCCTGTTATTTCATCAAATACGGGTGGATTACCAGAGGTGAATGAGGATGGTATTACTGGTTATACCAGTAACGTAGGTAATATTGATGAAATGGCCACAAATGCTATTCACATTCTAGAAGATGATGATCGCTTATTAGATTTTAAGAATAACGCTTTCGCGAAAGCAAAGGAATTTGACATTCAATTAATAATACCACAATATGAAAAATTATATCAAAGTGCTCTCATTGCTGCTTCTCGCAGCTAGTTCTATAACAGTCACAAATTGTAAAGGAAAGAAAGTAGATACAACAGAGAAGATTTTGGGGATTGAGTCTTATTATGAGATAGTGCTTGAAAACAATAATAGTAATCACGAGATTAAAGAAGCTGTAGTGATTCAATCTCAAGAAAAAATGCAAAATCTTTTTTCTGAAATTAATATGACTCGTAGACCTGGGATTCCACTTCCTAATGTTGATTTTAATAAAGAATCGTTGATCTTTGCCTATGGTGGTCGCTTATCTACTGGAGGAAATAAAATGAATATTACGCAGGTGAAAAATGAAGACGATCAACTTCATTTTGAGTTTCAAATAATTAAACCTCAAGGTACGGCTACAATGAGTATTACCACACCAGTAATGATTGTCAGGATTAAAAATGATGATAGAAAAATAACGGCTTCTATTTAAGAAACCGTTTGTAATAGTTTTTTTTAAAATATTAAAATTGATACCTTATTCCTAAAGCTACAGCTAGACGTAAATTATCGCCATATTTAGCAAAAGTTAATTCTGGTCTAGTATCGAGTGAAAGTTGTAGAGGAATGTCAAAATTATATTCGATTCCTATTTGTCCAGCAGTATATAAGAAAGTTTCACTACGATCTCTATCTCTCAATCCTGGGAAACCGTTGTCATAGTTAACATTACCTAATCCAGCGCCTGCTCCTGCATACCAATTAAAATCTCCTTCTAGTTCCCATATCCATTGATATATACCAGTTAATTTAAAAGCAGAGAAGTTGTCACCAGATTCTGCTCCTAAATCTATTTCTAATCTATTTGTATCTCCCAGAGTTCGTTGATAAGAAACCTCAGATCCAAATCCATTTCCACCACCGACTCTTAAGCCAATCGCACTTTTAGAAAAAGATTGGGCTGTTGAGATAGAACTTGAAATCAAGAGAAATAATAATGACATATTTTTCATAGCTCTAAATTTTGAAATCAGTTATAATCTATAACGTTCTAATCAAGTTTTAATTGCTAAACTTTTAACCTTCAGAATCTATATAACTACTACCGTTACCTCTTGATCCACGTTCATTAAGTTTATTTTGCTTGAATCGGTATATGAATGCTATTGTAAACTTTTGCTCGCTCCATTGAAATTCATTGTCTGAGATAAATGTGATATCTTCTTGTAGAGTATATCATTAAATAAAACTTTACACATTACTAGATTTAGAATTCCTATATTATCTAGTGATCTTTGAGCAATTTCTGATACTCCACGATAATTGAAGTTAGCTTGAAAATCGATGTCAGTCTGCAGTGAGAATTTTTGATTTAATCGAGCAGAGGAAGTTGTATTTACAAAATTAAAACTCTATCCATCAAAGTCTCCATCCGTTTTTACTCTAA
Source organism: Nonlabens sp. (assembly GCA_023301395.1). GTDB lineage: Bacteria > Bacteroidota > Bacteroidia > Flavobacteriales > Flavobacteriaceae > Nonlabens. Next base: position 2,867 of record JALZUY010000021.1, on the reverse strand, counting down.
AGACATTTACATCAGAATTAGCGGTCCATCATTAGTACGGTTTGTATGTAAGAGTTATTCATATCCTAAATAGATAGTAAGGAAGAGGCTATTATAATTTTTATTAATGGTAGAGCTTGTGGTTTCTTGAGAAATCTTTACATCAGTTTGCTCAAATCTTAATCCTGCAGAAAGGTAAAACTTGTTAAATTCTCTACCATATTCTCCGTACTAGGCTGCGTTTACTAATTCTTGATAAATAAAAGTGTTATTCAATCCTAAACATGGAACTAGAGGTAATTTAAGACTGGAGCTTAAGTAAGAAAGAATCTATTTGAAATATCGTGATAATTATCACGGTAATAAGCTTCATGTTGAATATCTTCACGGACCTGTAATCCATAATCTATATTGTACTAGACCATTGCGTTCATCTTTAATTTCTATCTGTACGCTCTATTATCATTGACCACATTTTGGACAGTTTCTGTTTCATAAATATTTACAAGTTAATCTTCTAAAGAAATAGAATATTAAATACTCGTTGTTAATTTTCAACCATTTTTATTGAGATCATTCTTATAACTTGCGGTGAATTGAATACGATCTTCATCTTTAGATCTTGCCTCTCTTCTTAAGGTTACCTTATTAAGATTTCTATTGATATTAAATCGATTAATTAAGTAACACTGAGTCGATCAATACTATGTTATTAAGTTGTCTAGAGTTGGTCTGAAGTTATTTCCTTTCCATCTTCCATTAAGAACGCTTTAAGAAAAGCATCGAGATCTCCATTCAAAACAGCGTCTGTGTTACCAGTTTCATGACCAGTTCTTACATCTTTAATTAATTTATAAGGATGCAATACATAATTACGTATTTGTGAGCCCCATTCTATTTTCATCTTTCCAGATTCGATCTCATCTCGAGCTGCATTTCTTTTTTGTAGTTCAATTTCAAAAAGTTGAGATTTCAACATCTGCATTGCCTTCTCCCGATTTTCTAATTGGGATCTTGTTTCAGAATTATGAATGATAATACCAGATGGATGGTGAGTTAAAATAGCTTTAGTTTCTACCTTATTTACATTCTGTCCACCAGCACCACTTGAACGTGCAAAATCCCATTTAATATCTGCTGGATTGATTTCTATTTGAATGGTATCATCTGCTAGAGGATATACATATACTGAAGCAAATGAGGTATGACGTTTTGCATTTGAGTCAAATGGTGAGATACGGACTAATCTATGCACTCCATTTTCACCTTTGAGCCATCCAAAACTATAATCTCCTTCAATCTCAAGAGTTACTGTTTTAATTCCTGCAACATCTCCAGCTTGAAAGTTGAGTTCTTTTACTTTATAATTATTCTTCTGCGCCCACATCATATACATTCTCATCAACATCTCAGCCCAGTCACAAGACTCTGTTCCACCAGCGCCAGCTGTTATTTGAAGAACTGCACTCATATCATCACCTTCATTAGAAAGCATATTTTTGAATTCGAGTTTCTCGGTGATATCTAGCGCAGCATTGTATTTAGAGGTTACATCTACTTCAGTAGCATCGCCTTCTTTGAAAAATTCATAGAGCACTTCAATATCTTCGGCTAGTGTAGTTGCGGTAGCAAAATCTGTAGTCCATTGTTTTTTATTACGCAATTCCTTCATAATAAGCTCTGCAGCTTTTGGGTCGTTCCAAAAATCAGGAGAAAAAGTTTTCTCCTCAAGATTAGTAATCTCGATTTCTTTGGCGTCAATTTGAAGGTAATCTTTTAAAGCAACCACACGCTCTTGCAGTGCTCTGATCTGATCTGTTGTGATCATAAATAGAAACAATTTAAAACAAAAATAGGATTAATATATGTTTTCTCAACCATAACTATAGTTGTATAAATATGATAACTTGCTAGGATAGTATGTAGATGAGTGGTTATTTTTATCTCGCTTACGCAAAAGCGTAATTAAAACAAAAGAATGATTGATTTAAGAAGTGATACAGTTACAAAGCCTACTACAGCAATGATGCAAGCAATCATTAACGCTCAAGTAGGAGATGATGTATATAAGGAAGATCCAACGGTTAATGAGCTCGAACGACGTATTGCTGAAATGTTAGGAATGGAGCAGGCGCTTTATTTCCCAACGGGTAGTATGGCAAATCAAGCTGCTATTAAATTACATACTCAGCCTGGAGAACAATTGATATGTGATAAATATGCTCATGTTTATAATTATGAAGGTGGCGGCGTTTCATTCAATAGTGGTGTTTCTTGTAAATTAATAGATGGTCATAGAGGTATGATTACGGCACAGCAAGTAGAGGAGAACATTAATCCGCCAGATTTTTATCACAGTCCACTAACAACTCTAGTATGTCTTGAAAACACGACTAACAAAGGTGGTGGAGCTTGTTATTCCATGAGTGATTTTAAGGAGATTAAAAAAGTTACAGATCAACATGGGTTGGGATTACATCTTGACGGCGCCCGTTTATGGAATGCACTTGTTGCTACTGGGCAAAATGCAAAGGAATATGGGGAGATATTTGATACTGTTTCTATATGTATGTCTAAAGGTATGGGCGCGCCAATGGGAACGGTACTTGCCGGTAGCAAAAAAATAATGAATAATGCGATAAGAATACGTAAAGTTCTAGGTGGCGGAATGCGCCAAGTAGGTTTCATGGCAGCTGCTGCATTACATGCTATGGATCATCATTTACCACTACTTAAAGAAGATCATAGAAAAGCTAAGGAGTTAACTTCTCAACTTGAGGAATTATCCTATGTAATTAATGTTGAACCTGTTGAGACTAATATTATAATTTTTAAAGTATTGAATGAAACTACCTTCAAAAACCATTTAGATGAGAATAATATTATTT
>JALZUY010000020.1 GCA_023301395.1 Nonlabens sp. | reverse complement strand
TAACAACTAAAGAACCCCACTTATTGTGAACTCCTTCAAAACATTTTGCAATAATTGTAATTTTCGCCATAGTTGTTCGACTAAAGTTAATATATGTTTATGATTTTTTTTTAAAACACCAAATACAAGTGAATTAAAATTGCGCTTTATAATAAGACTATAGATCTTTAAAAAACCTATGCTGTCTTAGTGCAAATGTTGCTCCTGCTACTCCTGCAGGAATTGAAATTGTCGCATTACTAATACCCGCATTAGCATCACCTTCTATCTATTATCATATTCGTTGCTGTAGCACTTGCTTCAAGCATTTTAAAACATACTCCCTCTGCAGTTCCATCTAAAACTTCAATATAATATTCAAAACCAGCTAGCTGTAATGCCGAAAGATCTGCATCTCCATTAGTTGTTATCGTTGTACCTGTATTACTTACTATTACTCCTTCATAATCACTATTAAATAAGAAGTTATTTGCAACGTCTTGAGCTACTCCAGAAGTACCATCAAGCGATAGGGCACTCCATCCATAAGGTTCACTACAACAGTCATCTACTCCATCTGTAACGTTAAGAATTACAAAACCTTTTGCACTTAGCACCGTGTGAAGGTTAGACCACGTTAACGTAGTTGCACCATCTCCATTATCTACACTTGTTGGCATAATACCAGAAGACAAGAACGATTGTAAATCTGTTGAGCTATATAACAATTGGTATTGAGAATTAGATATCACTGTAGGTTCTCTTATAAAAGCATCAATACCACCACTTCCTGGACTATCATCTCCTGTTACAACAACATTAACCCCTGCAAATACACCTAGTATAGGTTGCCCCGCGCTATCTAGCACCTCTGTAGCTCCACTATTAGGGTCTGAGCGGTAAACTGACTCACAATATGTTGATAGACTATCTGTATCTGGACCTTGCCCATAACTAATGAAAGCTATTGACAACATCAAAAACGCCGATAACACATATTGCTTACAACGCAATATATTATCGGTTTTGGTTAATTTATTTCTTAAAACGGAAGGATACGTAATTTTTCCCATAAAGATAATTATTAATCGGTTTTAATTAAATTTACTTAAATGGTCTTCGATACATTTTTTAATAAAATGCTAGGACTCCATTAAGAATTTTAAAAACTAGTACTGCATATCTCATTATAATATTTTACAGCATACAATTATAGATTAAAATAATCAATTTATCGCACAACCATTTATTTGAAATAAATTTAACCCATTAAAGGTTATTAAAGCTGTTTAACTGTAATTTAATTGTCAAATGATTAACACTTGGTCGATAAAGTGAAGCTGTTTAATTACGCTTTCTCGAAAGCGGTATATGAAATAATTCCATTGCCTTTATCAAACCAAACATAAAGAGTTTCTAAATGACTTATTTTTGCCCTCTTATTTGAACGCCATGAAATTTACAGAAGAGATTGCTAGGAGAAGAACCTTTGGTATTGTGTCTCACCCAGATGCAGGTAAGACCACTCTTACTGAGAAGCTCCTCTTATATGGTGGAGCTATTCAGGAAGCCGGTGCTGTAAAAAGCAATAAAATTAAAAAAGGCGCGGCAAGTGATTTTATGGAGATTGAAAGACAGAGAGGTATATCTGTAGCTACGTCTGTACTCGCGTTTGAGTACAATGACATTAAAATAAATATCCTTGATACTCCAGGTCACAAGGATTTTGCTGAGGACACATTTAGAACCTTAACCGCGGTTGACAGCGTAATTGTTGTTATAGATGTTGCCAAAGGAGTTGAAGAACAGACTGAAAAGCTTGTTAAGGTATGTCGAATGAGACAAATCCCTATAATTGTTTTTATAAATAAGATGGACCGTGAAGGTAAGGACGCTTTTGACTTGCTGGATGAGATTGAACAAAAACTAGAGTTACGTGTTACTCCTTTAAGTTTTCCAATAGGGATGGGATATGAGCTAAAAGGGATTTATAATATTCACAAAAAAAACATTAATCTATTTACTGGTGAATCATCAAAAGACATTCACTCTACAACAGCAGTAGATAATTTATCAAACACTGATCTTGATGACCTGATAGGTAGTAAAGCTGCAAACGACTTGCGGGAAGAACTGGAACTTGTAGAAGGTATATATCCTGCATTTGATAGGAAGGAATATCTTGATGGTGATTTACAACCTGTATTCTTTGGTAGTGCTCTTCATAACTTTGGTGTTAAGGAATTACTGGATGGGTTTATTGAAATAGCTCCAGCTCCTAGACCCAAGAAGGCAGAAGAACGACTTGTAGAACCAGATGAAAAAGATTTTAGTGGTTTTGTATTCAAGATTCATGCAAACATGGATCCTAAGCATAGGGACCGACTTGCTTTTATAAAAATTGTAAGTGGTGTTTTTGAAAGAAACAAGGCTTATAAACATGTGCGGTTAAATAAAAATTTAAAATTCTCTAGTCCTAATGCATTCTTTGCAGAAAAAAAAGAAATAGTAGATGAGTCTTTCCCTGGAGATATTGTAGGCTTACATGATACCGGGAACTTTAAAATAGGCGACACTCTAACAGCTGGAGAAGTACTACATTATAAAGGTATCCCATCTTTCTCACCAGAACACTTCAGGTATATTAACAATGCTGATCCTCTTAAATCTAAGCAACTAGCCAAAGGTATAGACCAGCTGATGGATGAAGGAGTTGCTCAGTTATTCACTCTAGAACTAAATGGAAGAAAGGTAGTGGGAACTGTAGGTGCATTACAATTTGAGGTTATTCAATACAGACTAGAGCATGAATACACTGCTAAATGTTCCTATGAAAATCTTAATGTTTTCAAAGCTTGCTGGATAGACAGCGCTGATAAAAGCAATGAAGAATTTAAAGACTTTAAAAGAGTGAAGGCCAAATATCTAGCGAAAGACAAAAGAGGACAGCTAGTGTTTTTTGCAGATAGTTCTTTTTCTTTACAAATGACCCAACAAAAATATCCAAGTATTAAATTCCATTTTGTTTCAGAATTTGAACCATTATCTTAGTAGTATTATGAATTGAAAACATATTATAAATAAAAAGACCTCTTTAAAATTAAAGAGGTCTTTTTATTTCATTTAATTCAAGTACTAATCACAATTAGTATAGCTACCTAAACCAGTTACTATAAACTCTGAACGTCTATTTAACTGATGCTCCTCAGGAGAACAATTTACACCATTTGAACATCTATTAACAAGTTGACGCTCACCATAACCTCTTGCAGTTAGTCTAGAAGAATCAATACCTCGCTGCACAAGCCAATTACGCGTGCTTTGCGCTCTCTTCTCTGACAATACATCATTATAACTATCTGGAGCTCTACTATCTGTATGCGACCTTATTTCGACAGCTGTCTGTGGATATAATTCCATGAAAGCTTGAATTTTTGATAATTCTAGAGCAGCGTCTGGTCTAATATTAAACCTATCAAAATCAAAATAAATATCTTTGATATTTAATAGCGGCGCTATATCGTCACAGTCAACAACCAGTATTCTTTCATTAACCATAGCAAGCGGCACATCTAAGAAATCGCTTTTTGTAGGAGTTGAGAATAAATCTTCATCTGAGCTGTAGTCATCTTTTTCAGTTCTAACAAAATACTGCTTTCCACATTCTAGTTTAAATACGTATTTGCCATTAGCCTTAGTTACTAATTCATCAACTTTATTGTTATTAGCATCCATTACCATTACGGTAGCTTGATCCATAGGTTCACCAGATTTTTCATCTGTAACAGTACCTGTTAAGATGACTTCACATGCATCTCTTAAATCTTCTAATTGAACAAAACGATAAATATCATCATCTCCTTCACCACCAGGTCTATTAGAAGTAAAATACCCCATGTTAGTATCATCATTAATAATAAAGGCAAAATCATCATAAATTGTATTTGCTGGCTTACCTATATTCAAAGGACTACTTAATGTACCATCTGGATTAATAGAACTTGCAAATATATCAAGACCACCAAGACCTTGATGACCAGAAGAAGCAAAATAAAGGGTTCCTTTTTTACTTACAAAAGGGAAAGATTCTCTTCCCGCAGTGTTAATTTCTGTTAGATTTCTAGGCTCCCCAAAAGTTTGATCATCGTTAATTGAAACTACCCATAAATCTGATTTAGTAAACTCATCATCAACATCATAGCCTACACTTCCTGGCATATCACTTGAGAAATATAAGTACTTACCATCTGGTGACAATGCAGGGTGAGCTACTGAATACTCATCATTATTAAATGGCAATTCAACAGGCTTCGTCCAGCTTTTGCCGCTTTTAGTAGATCTATAAATTTTTAATTTATTAACCCCATCTAAATCCTGTCTGTAAACTCCACGATTATAATTGTTACGAGTAAAATATATTGTTTCTCCGTCAGCCGTGAAGGTCGGTGTACTTTCATGAAATTTTGTATTGAGCACTTTAGATAATTTTCTTTCATTAGAAAGCTTACCTGTAGCATCAGCATCAGAAGTATACAACTGCAAGAAAGATTGACCATTCCAGCTATGAGTTCTATTTGAAAATGAATTAGTATCTCTAGCCGTAGCATATACAACTTGATTCATTGCATCATAATAAGATGGACCAAAATCTGTTGTATAAGAATTAATTTTCCTAGTGTTCTCAATTTCAAAACGACCAGATTGGAAATCTATAATTTGAAGATAATCAGGTTGATCACTGTAACTTTTTGAGCGAGTATCAAAACCTTTAAATGAATTAAATTTTGCCATTAAAGCATCAGCCTCAGCGTATCTCCTAACTGCTTTTAATGATTGTGCATATCTGAAATAATATTCAGGAGATATAACATCATTATCTAAGTTAAAAAGCTTGTCGTAATATTTAAATGCTTGCTCTAATTCATCATTAAAGTAATAGGTATCTCCTAATTTAGAAAGAATCTCTACGTTTTCATAACCACTTTCTACAACTTTAAGATAGATTTCTCTCGCATCAACATATGCCAGATTTTCATAATCTTTATTTGCTCTTTTAACAATATCTTTTTGAGCAAAACTCATAAAAGAGAATGCAAAGACAAGTATAATTGATATATTTTTCATCATTTTCATGGTGGTGTTTTTTAAAAGAAACGAGGTGTTATAATCTTATCATAACTGTTAAACAGTTCAAATCGCATGAACAATTCATAACTACCATCGTTGTATAAAGCATTCCCTAGTTCTGTTGTCTCACGGTCATATGCAAACCCTATCATCATTTGATCGCTCAACTGGAATCCTACTAATCCACTCAAGGCTGCACTCCATCTATAAGCAGCTCCTATGGTTAACTTCTCATTGAATAAAAAATTTGCAGTTAAATCTACCTGAAGCGGTGAACCATTAACTAGCTTTACTAATGTCGCTGGCTTGAACTTTATATTGTCATTCAAATCAAAAACATATCCAGCTGTACCAAAAAAGTGCAAGCGCTCCTCTGCTATAAACGTCGTAGCGCTCGTATCATTACTATCATCAAAATGATTTGTCTGGAGCACATTTGGACTACTCAATCCAACATAAAATCGGTCCGTATGATAATACAATCCCAATCCAACAGTTGGTGAAAGCTTATTATCTATATTCTGCTGTAATCGTGGATCGGAAGCATTGAATATATTCAACTTTGTAAAGTCAACATTCAATAAATGAACTCCTGCTTTTAGTCCAAAACTCAATCGAGCATCATCACCTACTGGCAATGTATAACTGAAATCTGCCGCAATATAAGTCTCATCACTTGGGCCTATCTCATCATTAACTATACTCAATCCTAAACCTACACGACTATTTGATATAGGCGTATGTAGTGATAACGTTTGTGTGCGAGGAGCCCCATCTAGACCTACCCACTGACTACGGTGTAAACCGACAACACTCATCACTCCTCGGTTACCAGCATAAGCCGGATTTATTACTATAGGATTATACATATACTGGGTATACTGTGGATCCTGTTGGGCTGTTACAGCTTTCGCGAAAGCGAAAATTAATAGTAGCGTTAATAGTTTATTCATCTTTTCTTGTATTATAAAAAATTGGACTCGCATTTAAAACAAGTCCAATTCATTTTTATCTATTAATATATAAGTAACCAGCTAATTGCTTAGTCTCATTCTGATCGTTGATGTAATCAATAACATAGAAGTAAGTCCCTTCTGGTAATTGTTTTCCTTGAGAAATAGTAACTCTACCTTCAGATACACCTCTAAAGGCTCTATTTGCATTGTTATAGTTATCAACGTTATAGACTTCAATTCCCCAACGATTATAGATCTTAACTGAATTTTCAAAATTCTCAATTCCTTGAATCAGGAAGAAATCATTCTGCATATCTCCATCAGGAGTTACAGCATTGAAAATTTCAATAGTCCTAGGATCTTCATCTAGGTAATCTGGAATACCATCACCATCGTTATCTTCATCAATAGCATCTTCACCGGTAATAATACCATCATTATCATCATCTGTATCACGATAATCAACTTCATTATCACCATCTGTGTTGTTAAGATCCGCAAGTGGATCAATAACTACAATAATACCGTTAGGATCTTCATAGCCACCTAGATCATTATCGAAAGCATCATCTATCCCATCCATATCAGTATCTACATTACTATAGGTAATATCCGGAACACCATCATTATCGAAGTCAAATGCTTCTGTATTATCTGGAACACCATCATTGTCTGAATCATCATCTAGATAATCAGGATTATCAGAGCCATCAGTATTTACCGGATCCAAACCATTTCCACTACCTGGTGTTGTCTCATAAGCATCATCTAATCCATTACCATCAGAGTCATTTCCACTAGGCGGAATGTAACCAACAGTAGTCTGAGCCTCTACATTGTCAGGGATACCATCATTATCAGAATCTTGATCGAACCAATCTGGAATACCATCTCCATCAGAATCGCCACCACCTTCTAAAGTATCTAAAATTCCGTCATTATCATCATCAATATCATCAACATCGGGAATACCATCACCGTCATTGTCAGCAAGCATCTGATAACCATCATTCATGGTAGCAGTTGTATTACCTGCGACAACAGTTACTAATGCTTCTGGATCTGATCCAATTGTTGTCAACTCATAATCCATTGGTAACGTATCATCATCTACATCTACTGTGTAGTCTCCGGCTGGGACAGTCGCTGTCCAGTTTCCTGTAGCATCTACTGTCGTGTTGAACATGTTTCCGTTTCCGTCTGTAATCAAGATTACTGTTCCGGCTGGGAATAATACATCTACTAATGGATCATATAATCCATTGCCATCTACATCTTCGAATACAAATCCTGTAAGATCTCCTGGAGTTGCTAACGGTGTGATCGTTGGATCATTCGTTACATCACCATCCATATCATTATCCTCATCGGCTGGGTTATCACTATC
>JALZUY010000019.1 GCA_023301395.1 Nonlabens sp. | reverse complement strand
AATTGTTCCTGTATATTTTTTAATATTGGGTAATTTACTGAATTAATTAAATTTTATGTACCCAGAAATTTTTTATTCAAATACGTTTACACTATTGGCGGAAGCAGAAGTTGGAAAACATTTTTACTGGGACTTTGCTGGCTTTTTAGTACATGGGCAGGTTCTTGTCGTTATCTGGTTTGTTGTGTTAATTTTACTATTATTTGCATTCTTAGGTACTAGTAATTCAGAGAGGATTCCACATGGTTTTCAAAATTTCATGGAAGCAGCCATCGATTTTGTAACAGATATTGCTAAAGATCAATTAGGTGAAAGTTTTTATAAAGAATGGATTCCATTTATTGGGACATTATTCTTCTTTATTTTTGGCTGTAATTGGGCCGGTGCAATTATTCCTTGGAAGTTGATTGAACTTCCTCAAGGTGAACTTGCTGCTCCAACAAATGATATAAATACAACTGTAGCATTAGCTTTGTTAACATCATTTGCCTATTTCTATGCAGGTTTAAGTAAAAAAGGTTTAGGATATTTCAAACGTTATATTGAACCAATCCCACTTCTTTTACCAATTAACATTTTAGAAGATTTTACGAAACCTTTATCATTAAGTTTTCGATTATTTGGAAATGTTTTAGCTGATGAATTAACTGTGTCAGTATTAACATCATTAGTTCCATTAATTATACCGCTACCAATTATGATTCTTGGTATTTTTGCTGGTTCAGTTCAAGCTTTAATTTTTTCAACTCTAGCTGCAGCCTATATTGCTGAAGCTCTTGAATAGTAAAAAAAGTTAAGAGTGTTTTAAAATTTATATATTTATAATTAGTAAAATTTATTATGGATTCTATCATTGCTGCTGCTTCTGTTATCGCTGCTGGTTTATCAATTGGTTTAGCTGCTATCGGTCCTGGTATTGGTCAAGGTAACGCTGCTGGTCAAGCGGTTGAAGGTATTGCACGTCAACCAGAAGCTGAAAATAAAATCCGTGGTACTTTATTATTAAGTTTAGCGTTCATGGAAGCATTAACAATTTATGGTTTAGTAGTTGCTTTAGCATTATTATTTGCTAACCCATTTGCTTAATTTCAAATTAAAATATTAAAAACAAATAACGAATAGATACATTATAAAACTTGTATCTATTCAATTTTTTAATTCTATAGTATAGCATATAGATTTTATATGATTAATTTTTCAACATTAATTTTAAGTTCAGAAGTAAATGGTCCGGGTGGATTATTTGATATAGATGCAACATTACCATTAGTTGCTATTCAATTTGTGTTATTAATGGTTGTTTTAAATATCATTTTATATAACCCATTACTAACAATTATTGAAGAACGAAAAGAATACATTTTAACAAATCTTGGTAAAGCATCAGAGTTACTTGCAGAAGCAAATACTTTAACAGCTCAATATGAAGAAGAGTTAACAAGTGTCCGTAAAGAAGCACAATTAGAAATTACAAATTCTCAAAAAATTCATAAAGAAATTTTAGATTTAGAAATCAACATTTCTCAGAAATATCTTGATAATTTATTAGATACAATTACAAATGATTTTGAAGATAAGAAAGCTTCAGCACTTAACAATTTAGAAGAAAGTGTTCAATCATTATGTGATGATGTTAATACAAAATTATCTATTTAGGAATTTTTTGGTATAAGTAATTTTCCTTTTTATCAAAGAACAGTTTATATACAAACTCGAAAATATGGAAAATTTTGATCAAATTTTTACTTTAATTGCCGAAGAAGAAGGCATTAGTTTAAATACCGATATTTTAGAAACAGGTTTAATTAATATTCTTGCGTTAGTTGGTATTTTAATCTACGTTGGTAAAGACTTTTTAGGGTCTGCATTAGAAGAAAGAAAAACAACTATTGTTCAAAATGTTCAAGATGCTGAAGATAGATTAGATGAAGCACAAAAACGATTAGCAGAAGCACAAAAACAGTTAAACCAAGCGCATGTCGTAATTGGAGATATTAAATCAGAAACTTTAAATACAAAAAAAGTGATGCTTGAAGCTGATACTTCTGAAGCAAAAAATGATTTAAAATTCCGTTTTGAACGCGCAGTTTTAGCTTTTAAATCAAAAGAACGTCAAATTTTCTTTGAAATTAAAGAGCAAATCACTTCATTGGTATTAACTCGTACTGTTACTCGTGTTAAAAAAACATTTACACAGGACAAACCCGCTGCAAAATTAATTAATAATACTATTCGAACATTAGAATTACCTTCATAAACATGAGTAAAAATCCATTAGCACTAAAAGTTGCAGCGCCGTATGCTCGTGCACTTTTCGATTTTGTTAATGAGACTGACACATTATTTGAAGTAACATCAGATATTCAAAATATTCAAGGCTTATTGTTTAAATCTCGTGAGTTATTTAAATGTTTACAAAATCCACTAGTGAACGCCGATACAAAACAAGAAATTTTAATTAAAGTAATAGGTCAAAAAATTAATCCGGAAACTTTTCAGTTTTTAACAACTTTAATCAAAAGAAATCGAATTAATTTATTAACAACAATTATTTTTAGCTATTT
>JALZUY010000018.1 GCA_023301395.1 Nonlabens sp. | reverse complement strand
ACTAAGGTTTTTAGTAAGTATCATTAGATTCAATTAGCAAATCACAAATCATAAGGTTTATTTAAGTTCTTGCTTTCCAAACTAACAAGTGTTAGTTTTGTGTAAACTTAACGACCTACTATTTGTGAGCACATTTCATAACATAACATTATCCCAAGTCTATAAAGAGACTGATGATACTACGGTAATCGCCTTTGACGTTCCACAGGAATTAAAGAAAGAATTTAGGTATCGTCCAGGTCAGTTTTTGACCTTGCGCACTGTGATTAATGGTGAAGACGTACGACGTAGTTATTCCTTATGTAGCAGTCCGCTGGATAATGAATGGAAAGTTGCTGTTAAAGAAATCTATGAAGGGAAGTTTTCTACTTACGTAAACCGCAAATTGAAAACTGGAGATGTGTTACAAGTTGCAGCGCCTAGTGGAGATTTTGGGATTGAGATGTCTGAAGAAAATGAGGCCAAAAATTATGTAGCATTTGCTGCTGGTAGTGGAATTACTCCTATGCTGAGTATTATTAAAACTCATCTTGCTAGTGAGCCAAATGCTAAATTCAAGTTATTCTACCTGAATAGAACCGTAAAATCGATTATATTTAAAGAAGAGATAGAAGCGCTCAAAAACAAGTATTTAAGTCGTTTTGAGGTCTTTTATTTCTTAAGTCGTGAGCATAGAGATATTCCATTATTCAATGGACGTTTTGACCAAGAAAAATTACAAACGCTTACTAAGACCTTGATTAACGCACCACATACAAACCACGCTTTTATTTGTGGACCTGAAGAGATGATTTTCCTAATAAGAGATGAGTTAGTGGCTGCAGGAATGAAGAAAGAAAATGTTCATTTTGAACTTTTTGTAAGTGGATTAAGCGATGCCGATAAAGCTCGTGCCGCTGCAGCGCTAGAGAAAAAAGTTGATGGAGTAGATATGACTATTATAGACGGAAGTCGTGAATTTAAATTTGTTTTAGGAAAGGATTTTGATAACGTGCTTGATGGAGCTATAGGCGCTGGAGCAGATTTGCCTTATGCCTGTAAAGGTGGTGTTTGTAGTACGTGCAAGTGCAAGGTGATTGAAGGCTCTGTAGAAATGAAAGTGAATTATGCACTAACTGATGAAGAGGTTGAAAAAGGCTTTGTTCTCAGTTGTGTGAGCGTTCCTACCAGTAAGAAGTTAGTGGTGAGTTACGACGTTTAACTGAGTTGCTAGAACTAAATTCAGTATCTCTTGGTTAAGAATCCAGAATTTAGTTCTAGCAACTCAGTTCATAAGAAGTAATAAAATTTATTGTTATCTCGCTTTCGCGAAAGTTGAATTATAATAAACCAAGAGATAGCAAGTAGTGTTGAGGTTAAAAAAGCTATTGAGCATAGAGAGTTAGAAACCGAATTAAATACGGAAAACATAAATAAAAGTAGGTTCGCATCGCATGCGAACTATGTAAAGAATATATATGACGCTTGCGAAGCGTCGAAAACATAGAAATCATGAGTGAAGCAGAAATCAAGAGTTTAGAAGCGCAATTTGATGCCAAAATTGCAAGAGATGAAAAGATTGAGCCTAAGGACTGGATGCCTGAGAAGTATCGCAAGACACATATCAGACAAATTTCCCAGCACGCTCATTCTGAAATCGTAGGAATGTTGCCAGAAGGTAACTGGATTACTCGTGCGCCATCATTGCGACGTAAAGTTGCATTGCTTGCAAAGGTGCAGGATGAAGCTGGTCACGGACTTTATTTATACAGCGCTTGTGAGACTTTAGGGATCACAAGAGAGCAACTGTATGAAGATTTACACTCAGGTAAAGCAAAATATTCTTCCATTTTTAACTACCCAACAATGACTTGGGCAGACATGGGAGCTGTAGGATGGCTGGTTGATGGTGCTGCGATTATCAATCAAGTACCATTATGTAGTACCTCTTTTGGACCTTATGCTCGTGCCATGGTGCGTGTTTGTAAGGAAGAAAGCTTTCACCAGAGACAAGGTTATGAGATTATGTTATCGCTTTGTAATGGTAGTGAAGACCAAAAAGAAATGGCTCAAGATGCATTAAACCGCTGGTGGTGGCCATCATTAATGATGCTAGGTCCTGCAGATGCTGCAAGTACGCACACAGAGCAATCTATGAAGTGGAAGTTAAAGCGTAAGACTAACGATGAATTGCGCCAGCAATTTATAGATCAAACGGTTCCACAAGCAGAGCTTTTAGGATTAACTATTCCAGATCCAGATTTGAAATGGAATGAAGAAACTGGAAGTTATGATTTTGGCGAGATCAACTGGGACGAATTCTGGCAAGTGGTAAAAGGCCACGGACCTATGAATAAAAAACGTCTGGATGACCGTCGTGATGCTTGGGAAAACGGATTTTGGGTACGTGAAGCTGCAACAGCTTATGCGTCTAAACAAAAAGCAAGAAAAGAGCAGTCTAGGACTGCGTAAGGACGCATCGCATGCGTCCATTTGAGTAAAGCGCAGCGATGTGCGCCTAAAATATAGCGCATATAATGCGCGCCAAACTATATATAATATGAGTCAAGAAACCCCACTTTGGGAAGTTTTTATAAGATCTAAAAACGGACTAGAACACAGACATTGTGGTAGCTTACATGCTGAAGATGCTGAAATGGCAATGAATAATGCACGCGACGTCTACACACGTAGAAACGAAGGTGTAAGTATTTGGGTTGTAGAATCAAATAATATCACAGCCAGTAGCCCAGAAGCTAGTGGTGAGTTGTTTGAACCTGCAACAGATAAAGTTTACAGACATCCTACTTTTTATGAGTTGCCTGATGAACTAAAACATATGTAAAAGCAGAGCTTTTACATATGTTTTAAACTTAAACTTAAGTTGAAATCTAAATTTAAAAATTGATGAGTAAACCTTATGATTTAGAAGATAGATTAATCAGTTTTGCGGCTGATGTGGTTAAAGTTTTTGATAAGCCTGCCAAAACTTATGCTTCTAAGTATTATGCTGAGCAGTTAATACGTTCTTCCGGTTCGGTATCCTTAAATTTTAGCGAATTTGCTGGTGCAGGAACTGAAAAGGATAAAATTAATAAGTTGCGTATTTCTTTAAAAGAGATAAAAGAGTGTAACAATAATTTGAAAATACAACTTAAAGCTAATTTAGGAAATGTAGAGTCTTTAACAAGACTGCAAGACGAAGCAGAACAGATTGTAAAAACTCTAGTAGCTATTATAAATAAAAGATAAACCCTTTTAAATTTAAATTTCAGTTTAGATTTAAGTTTAAAATCACAATATTCAATATGGATACCGTTTCAAATTCAAACTCGAATGCGATTTCAAATTCTTCAACACCAATCAAGGAATTAAATCCGCAATTCCTTGAATCAAAGGAAAACAAACAACACCTAATCAACTACCTCTTAGGAGTAGCAGATAATTACTTGATTCTAGGTCAACGTCTAGGAGAACTTTGTGGTCACGGACCTAATCTAGAGCCAGATATCGCGCTTACTAATATCTCACTAGATATGTTAGGTCAGGTACGTAGTTATTATCAATACATCTCACAATTGCGTGGAGATAAATCTACTGAAGACGATATCGCATTTCTAAGAAAAGAACGTGAATATAAAAATGTATTGCTCATGGAGCAACCTAATACAGATTTTGGTTACGTGATTGTACGTCAGTTTTTCTTTGATGTATATAACAGAATGTTTTTAGGAGCTTTACAACAAAGCGCAGACGAGACTTTGAGAGCTCTTGCTTTTAAAGGAATTAAAGAAGCAAGTTACCACGAGCGTTTTTCTGGTGACTGGTTAAAACGTCTAGGCGATGGAACTGAAGAGAGTAAAAGTCGTGTACAACAAGCTGTAAATGATTTATGGATTTATACAGACGAATTATTTCATTCTACAGCGGCAGATGATGCTATGATTGCTGCTGGAGTAGCGCCAGATATGTTGCAATTAAAGGAATATTACTATGAAAAATTAGAAGAGTTGCTTTCTACTGCAACACTAGAAATTCCAGAAGTAGAGTATTTCCAAAAAGGTGGAAAAGAAGGATTACACAGTGAACATATGGGATATATCCTTGCAGATATGCAGTATATGCAACGTACGTATCCGGATTCGAAGTGGTAAACTTTAGAACTCGAATTTGAACTCGAATTTGAAATAAAGGATTAAAAAAAGAATATGGCTTATCAAGATCTTGCCGAGCGATTAGAAGATTTTGCTGCGCAAATTATTAAACTTTACGCTGTAATGCCTAAGTCTTATGCTGGTCAATATCTTGCTCAGCAACTAATACGTTCGGCTTGTTCATCAGCTTTAAATTATGGAGAAGCATTAGGCGCAGGGACTAAAAAAGATCGTATTCACAAGCTGCGTATTTCATTAAAAGAATTGCGTGAAAGTTTAAGGAATCTAAATATTCAGAAAAAAGCAGATCTTTTCACTTCACCCAAAAGCGATATCTTAATTAAAGAAAACGATGAGCTTATAAGAATAGTAGTAACTCTAATTAAAAATACTAATAATGATTAATTCAGGTTCAAATTCAAATTCAAGTTCAACTTCTTCAAGAATGGCAGAACAGATATTTGGTTCGTTACCTGAATCGATTCTTGCCATACTTGAAGACGTGTCAGATCCTGAGATACCTGTACTAAACGTTGTTGATCTTGGTGTTATAAGAGAAGTAATGGTTGATGGAAAAGAAATCACTATAAAACTCACACCTACTTATAGCGGCTGTCCAGCAATGGATGTGATAGGTGACGATTTAGAACGCGCATTTGCAACGTACGGATATGCTACAAAAATTCAATTAATTATGAGTCCGCCGTGGACTACGGACTGGATTACAGAACGTGGTCGCAAGGCACTTGAAGAATACGGTATCGCCGCACCACTTGAAGAAACTGCTGATAAGGACGTACTACTCAATGATAAGAAACTCGTAAAATGTACTAATTGTGGTTCAAATAATACTAAGCTGGTAAGCCAGTTTGGTTCTACGGCTTGTAAGGCAATGTTCCAGTGTGAAGATTGCTTAGAACCGTTTGATTATTTTAAGTGTTTGAAGTAAAATTTTATTACTTCTTATAGAATTTAAGCACACTATTTTTGCCTTCCGATTTAATATTTAAAAGATATAATCCTGGTTTAATTCTGTTCAAGATAATCTTGCTGTCATTGATTACTCCAGTAGATAATTTTTTACCATCTAGAGCATATACTCTAAAAGTTCCATTGTCAATGTCCTTTAAATAAACAGTGTTTCCTTCTACTGGATTTGGATAAAAAGATACTTGTTTAACATCACTAACTGAGGCTGGTGCATTAAAAGTAGTGATCCAAGTCTCCGTAATGACTACTGGATTGTAATCAAAGAATATGTTTGCTTGAGCAGTAATCATATCTCCAACTGCGTAACCGGCAAGAGGTTTTATTCTGTATTTAATAAATCCATTACTTCCATTTTCATCAACAGATTCTGGAGGCAACTGAATATTGTCAAAAAAGAAGTCCAAAGAACTACTATTCTTTTCATAAGTAAAGTTATGACTTGTGGCAATCACTTCAAATGTGCTTTCGTCTAGGCTTGAATGCAAATTAGATAAAACACGCACAAATTGCGCATTTGCTGTACCTAGGTTTTGAAAGCGAATGGTGTATTCCAAATAATCTGAAGATCCAAAATCCGTTATAATAATTTCTTCCCCATGAGTCTCAGTAACATCGTTAGGATCATATGAAGCAACTACATCTACATTTAAAATAGCATTATTATTTGAAGCTACATTGTCCGTTGTAGATGGATTTATAGAAGTCATATGAGTAAATGTATCTCCTATTTGTATTCCCATAACAGGCGTAGACATGGTAACTACAAATCGCTGCCAGCCAAAACTACCCATACTGTAAGGCATTGTGAAGCCAGTACTTGAAGTCATAGCTGTTCCGTTTGCCAGTAGATCAACTCCACTACTATTTTTAATGGATAGAATAGTTGCTATTGAATCATTGGTAAATTGAATACTTCCTGCAGCAGTGTTGAGAAGTTGATTATGTATGATAATAGTTGTTTTACTGTCAAATCCTGGATTAGGAGATGTATTGTTTATAAGGTATACTGCTGTATCTCTATTGGAGGATGATACTTCTGTAACGGCAAACCCGAG
>JALZUY010000017.1 GCA_023301395.1 Nonlabens sp. | reverse complement strand
CCACAAATACTAATTAAAAACTCATTACTATTAGAACCGGACACGACTTCTCGCAAACTTTGTGTTTGTGAGGCTTGTGCATACTGCTTGATAATGGTATTAAAACTCATAATAGAATCGCAAAGATAAGTCTAGAAGGTAGGTCTCTCAACATTATTGAGATTTCTTTAATAGAGAAAGGTTCTTAGTTTACAAAAGGTGCATTTACTCACTATTTGCTCGCCATTGCAAGTACTTCCTATAAGGATTAGTCTTTGCATTACGAGAACTGTGCAAAGCAATAACAACAGTTAAAATACAGGCGAGTCCTATTGCTAGATATGCAATTTGGTTGGTTGCCATTTTACTTAGTCCATCCATAGGAGTTTTAAATCGCATAAAAATAGCAACCAGTGCCCATACACCAACTAAAGCAAATTCTCTCATATTGCGATAAATCACCATTCCTAGATTTACTAAAAACGCTATAAAAATCATAGTTAGAGTTGTATAAACTTGAGTAGTGATGTCAATATCAAAAGTGCCATTTAAATAAGCTGCAATATTTGCAATAGTCGCCACACTTATCCATCCTACATAAAGCGACAGTGGCCACCATACAAAAGCAATCGTTGGAAAAGGTGCATCCCATATAGCTATATCTAGCTTTTTAATACACATTAATAAGGAAACTAAGATTCCTAACATACAAATTACTGAAACACCTATCATTTCATCTAACCAAAAAGCTACCCAAACAGAGCAAAAGATATTAGCAACTAGAAACCATGGTGATGTAGTTTGTACAAAATCTGTTCTTTTATCTAGAAGTTGATTGGATTCTTTTTTCGCAAAAGCGGTATAAACACCATATACACCAAAAACCAGAAGCATTAAAAATATCAAACCCCAAATTGAGAACGCATAACTCGCTGGCGTAAACAAGTTATTATACTCAGCACTTAACTCACCTACTGTTTTACCGTTATAATTTCCCGTATTTGCATAACCGTTCCATGCGATGAGGAAAATAATGCTTAATAAATTGAGGACGGAAAATACTTTTTTCATTTCCTAAAGATAATTACTTAAATCTATTACTCGATAAAGAATTTAAAACAAAGTGAAGTGTAATTAATGATTGAAAAAAATCATTATCATTAAATTCTAAAATTGAAATCTAACACCTAAGATTAAATTTCTTCCAGCAGCACTTACTCCAGACGAGTAGGTTCTATAACGTTGATCTGTTATGTTTTCTAGTGTTACATTTAAAGAGAATACATCATTAAAATCATATCGAGATCTTAGGTTAAGTGTATACCAAGAAGGTGAATAAGGATTACCGTTTGAATCCAGCGCATAGAGATATGGACGATCTTGCTGTCCAGGATTCAAATCATTAAAATCTAAGGAACCATTGAATTGTGCAAATAGTCCCATTTTCAAGGCTTTGCTCTCATAATTCAAATGTAAATCTCCAAAAGCTGGCGCTACATGTCTTACAGGAATTTTATTCCCATCGATTTCAGTCTGTTCTCCTTTTGTGATATTGTAATGTCCTATGATTGAGAATTGATCGTTTAATTTATAATTAAGACCTACTTCAAGTCCATAAATATTTGCCTTTTCGCCATTTTGAATGGCTTGAACACGACTTTGTTCACCTTGATAATCAATAAAGTCTTGCCCGTTTAACTCAAAGTCTTGAGCAACTAGTGCATCTTTTAAATAGGTATAATACACATCTGCCTCTACTGTGAGTTTATCATTCCATGTTTTCTTGAAACCTATCTCAGCATTATAAGAATACTCAGCTTCAAGATCTGGATTAGGAACTATTACAGTTCCTGGACTAGGATCAAAAATCTTTCCTAGATCATCAATATTAGGTGCACGGAACGCCGTACTTAGATTAGTCCTCAGTTCCCATTTATCATCTGTAACATAAGTACCACCTATTCCTCCTGTAAGTGCTCCTGTATTGAGCATTGCTTCTTCAAACGGAAAATTAAAAAATGTGTTGTTCTCAGTAAAATCTGCATCTATCCATATGTGGTTGTATCTCAAACCACTATTAACCACCATTTGAGAAGATATTTTCCACTGGTAACTTGCATAAGCAGCAAGAGATCTCCATGAAGAACCGTCTGGATAGCGAGTAGGCGCATTAGAAAACACATTAGTATCTATATCCTGTATAGATCCGTTGGAGCTTACTCTATTATGGACAAATTCACCACCATAGAAAAGCGCGTTTGACTCGCGATCACGTCTTTCAAAATCTAGTGAGGTTGAAATTGCATCTACATTCTCAACATTTTCAAAACGTAATGGATCTTGAAAATTACGCGTAATCCTGCTTTCTTCAAAACGTTGATACGCTTGAGTTAACACTGCCGTATCATACCACTTTCCATTACCACGATGTGTGACATTAAAATTAGTCATGAACCAGGTTTGCGGTCCATAGAACCACTCTGCGTTTATAGGCTCACCGCTTTCGCGAAAGCGATCTAAAGAATCATACCGAGGAAAATCACTAGTTCCAGAATAAATAAGTCCTAGACCAAATTCTAAATCTTGGGTAGGCTTGTATCTGAATTTTTGTAACACATTGAGCTGGTCATATCCAGTAGGGCGCTGTATTAATGGATTATCGTTAGGAACTAAAACATCTTGCCCATCACGTCTTATTACATAGTTTTCTCGCAAATAATCGTCTGGCCCATGAGATCCCATGCGCAAATCATTAAAGAAATTAACGGTAACACTAGTCGCAGAAGCCCATTTTTCTCCACCAATATTGAAATCTAGATGACCTGTATTTTCACTATTTGCACTTGCATAACGCAGTAATCCATTACCACTTATTTGTAATGAATCCTTATGAAATTGGGGTTTGAGTGTGAAAAAATTCATAACTCCACCTATCGCATCACTTCCATAAACCACACTACCTGGACCTAATATAACCTCACTACGTTCTACACTTAGTGGATCAATAGATATCACGTTTTGTAAATTCCCACTACGGAAGATGGCGGTATTCATGCGCACTCCATCCACCGTTATTAATAATCTATTTGTAGAAAAACCTCTTATGATAGGACTACCACCACCTTGTTGTGATTTTTGTACAAAAACTTGACCAGATTGTTGTAATAAATCGGCACTGGTTTGTGGATTATTAAAAGCTATTTCTTCTTTATCTACAGCAAAGATCTTTTGAGGAATATCCTGCGCACGTTGTTCAAACTTTGAAGCAGATATAAGAATAGGATTAAAATAATCAGATTGTTGTTGAAGACGTACAAATTTGTCTTTGAGAATAATTGCTTTTACGGTTTTAAAAGTCGCATAAGAAATACTCTGGAAATAAATAATTTCTTGATCGAGAAATACTTTTAAATCAACTTGCCCTTCAATATCTGATATCGCAGATTTGGATTTAGATTTATTATAAACCGCAACATTAACTAGTGGCTCGTTAGTATCTGAATCTATTACGGTAACCACCTGTGCAGTGACCGGTAATACAAACAATAGTAAAAGGGCAACAAGTAGCTTTCTCACGAATCGAACAGCTGTTTTAATATTGTTAATGATGTAGGTTTTTTAAAGACGTGCAAATGTATCTGAAAATAGTCAATGACCAAATTTAATAGGTTATTGCGTTCTTCTCGATTCATTTTTATCTTATTTATTTCAGCAAAATTCGTGCCTAGAAACTTCTTTATTAAACTACTTTCCTCAATTGTTGCATGATGTGGCAACATGCCGTTATTATCAAAAGTTCCATCTACAAGATTAAAGTATGGAAAGTTTGAAGTTTCCATATCAGGTTGAAATCCCATATGAAAGGACAAATCCAGTAAAGTCTTTATAGAAAAATTTGCTACTGTATCTGTTTGATCTAAGAATTGAAAAATACTGGATAGGTAATCATATAAATCTCCATCAGGTTGTTGCTCTGTCAATAATTGTGTCAACACTTCTGAGAAAAACAATACGACACTGCTCTTTATAATATCTGTATGAATCGCATCATAGACTGGTGTTACATGAGCTTCTTTAATGTACTCTAGGGAACCTTTTCCTTTATGTTGTGTTTCAATCTCAAGTTGAATGAGCGGTTGAAAATAAGATATACGTAATTTTCCTTTACGGGATTTACGCACTCCTTTAAGCATGTATGATTGCCTACCTAGTTCTCTTGTGTATAAACGAGCAATTAAATCTGCCTCGCTATATTTAACTGTGGATAGCACAATTGCTGGTGTGCGAGTCAACATTTATCTTATGATCATTATTTTAGAAACGGTGGTTTCTATATTATCATTTGTAGATATAAATAGCATGTAAACACCACTAGCGACTTTATTCCCTCCAAAGCTGCGTGTATCCCATAGAATACTTCCTCCTTGAGAAACTTTTTCATAGACTAGATTACCTTCTATATCAGTAATCTTAACACGTGCCCTATTTGTTAAACCATCAATTGTTACATTTCCATCAAATCCTGGTCGGACTGGATTAGGAAAAGCAAATACATTTTCTAAACTTTCTTGAGGTTCACTCGCTCTATCGCCTTTAAAAGCAACTAAGCCATTCTTAGTAGCAAAGTAAACTAAACCTGACACTTCATCTATGGCTATATCGCGTACCTCATTATCTGGTAATGGAGAATTCTCTTTAGTAAATTGAAAAATGGTTTCTCTACCGCTAGGATTAAAAAGAAAAACTCCAGAACTACCTGTCGCAACCCATTTATTATTATTTCCATCCACTTCTATATCTAGAACTGCCTCATCAGCAAGTAATTCTCTTGGGATTCCATTAATATCTTCAATAATTATTGATCGCGCGTCAGGAATATTATCTGAGAACAAACTGTTTGCACTGGACAATACTCTCAAACCTAGATTAGATCCTATCCACAACTGACCACGTTGATCTATACGCACGGTACTTATATAGTTGTTTATCAAGTTTCCTTCTTGAATACCTTCTGTTATTCTTGAGAATTGATCTATCGCAGGATCATAACCTATCACTCCAGCGTCTGTAGATCCAAAAATTATTTTATCGTTGCTGGTGATTTCCATTTTGGTCGTACTATTTCCATTAGGAACTTCTTCATAAACAGCTCCTACATCAAATGCCGTCCACTGACCAGAAGAATTTCTTCTATGTAAAGCAAGATCTACTTGTTGTTGTATTACCCATAAATTACCTTGAGAATCATATGCTCCATCTGGTATTCTCACAAAGAAGTCTGATGGAGGCAGAATACTAACTAGAGTACTATTATTTATTCCATATTGAGTAGACGCAAGACCATCTGTAAAATCAAGCAAACCATTATTCATAGAATGAACCACAATATCATTAGGATCATCGGGATTGATGGTAAGGTTAGGCACGCTACGCAATCCATTTATTTCATCACTAGTGTAATTAATCCATTCATCTTCTATAAGATGACTTATTCCTCTTCTAGCATTATCTGGTGTAAAGAAAACAGAATGAGTTCCATAAGTTACCCATAATTCATTAGGCAAAGTTTGTACTGAAAACACCGAATTAAGGGCTGGCCCATCTGCAAGAATAAATTCAAAATCAGTAGGGTTTGAAATACTCATTCTTATCATACCTGCTGTTTCTGTTCCCATGAATAAGTTATCGTTCAAAAGGATAGCACTGGTATAATTAAAACTCTCTCCATCGATGTCATCAACTCTAAAGACTTCATTAAAATTAGTATCATAGATCAAAATAAAATCTCTGGTCGCATAAGTAATTCTATCATTAGTAACATGTGCATCTCTGGCACGAGATGGCAGCTGTAATCCTATACCGCTAAAAGATCCTGTAGTATTTGGACTCGCTACAAAACGGCCAGCTGTCACAGCATAAATAGAATTATTAAATGTTGTCATTTCTTCCCAGACGTCTGCATTAAT
Source organism: Nonlabens sp. (assembly GCA_023301395.1). Taxonomy (GTDB): domain Bacteria; phylum Bacteroidota; class Bacteroidia; order Flavobacteriales; family Flavobacteriaceae; genus Nonlabens. The sequence goes on along the minus strand of JALZUY010000017.1, from coordinate 3,022 downwards.
TTGCGTCCAGTTCATGAAATCTAGCAAGAAAGGATTTGAGATGGATGCTCTTCTTATTCCTCCACCATTAGTTGCAGCATATAGAAACCCAGCAGAAATATCAATGGAATCAATAACAAGTTGCGCACCATTATCACCTATGAAATAAGTATCATCAAATTCCAATAAGTCAAGGTTATAAATTGCGATCCCGAAATCTGTTGCCATATATAGTAAATCACCATTCTCTAGGAATTCATTAACACTTTTATCTGCAGGAGAGATAGTTTGTTTATCCCTTATAGCAACTATATTAATTACATCGCCTGTTGCAGGAATAATTTGTATTAAACCATTCTCAAATGCGATCACTAGTAGATCTTTAGACTCACTATAATGTATTTGTGAGATAGATTCACCACTTAAACCATTAACAGTTGTGATGGTCTCAAATGACTGTAAAACGGTATCATAAACAAAGATAGAATTATCACTTGCCGCATAAATAAGGGCTCCATTTTGTTCTAGATCAACAATATTTGAATACGAGAAAAATGCTTCCCATTCATTTGAGAAATCTTGTGCCGCACACCATTGTGATAGGAAAAATAAAACAAGTAATAATCGCTTCATAGAAAGTAAACGTCTTTTAAGTATGAATATGATATGATACGGGCAAAAATAACCTTTAAAAATGATCCATAAAAAAACCTCTGAATACTTATCCAGAGGTTTTTGATATTATAAATACGCTTTAGCAAAAGCTGAATTATACAATTCCTTGTGCTAGCATAGCGTCTGCAACTTTCACAAAACCTGCAACGTTTGCACCTCTAACGTAGTCTACAAAACCATCACCATCTTTTCCATACTCTACACAAGCCTCGTGAATATCATTCATGATACTGTGAAGTTTACTGTCTACTTCCTCAGCAGTCCAGCTGTAACGCATAGAGTTTTGAGACATTTCAAGGCCAGACGTTGCTACTCCACCAGCGTTTGAAGCTTTTCCTGGAGCAAATAAGATCTTATTATCAATGAAATGTTCTACGGCTTCAGGAGTACTAGGCATGTTTGCTCCTTCGCTCACACAAATACATCCGTTTGAAACGAGAATCTTTGCTTCATCACCGTTCAGCTCGTTTTGAGTAGCACATGGTAATGCGATATCACATTTTATCGACCATGGACGATCTCCTTTATGATAAGTAGCGCTAGAATATCTCTCAACATATTCAGAAATACGACCACGCTTATTATTTTTAAGATCCATTATAAAGGCAAGTTTATCTACATCTATACCATCTGCATCGTGGATATATCCACCTGAATCAGACATAGTCACAACTTTACCACCTAATTGAAGGATTTTTTCAGCTGCATATTGAGCTACATTTCCAGATCCTGATATAACCGTAGTTTTTCCTTTTATGGATTCACCACGAGTTTTCATCATGTTCTCTGCAAAGTATACATTACCATAGCCTGTCGCCTCTGGACGGATTAATGAACCACCATAAGAACGTCCTTTACCCGTTAAAATTCCAGTAAACTCATTCCTTAATTTTTTATAGTATCCAAAAAGATATCCTATCTCACGACCACCTACACCTATATCTCCAGCTGGCACATCAGTATCTGCTCCTATAACACGTTGCAATTCAACCATAAATGATTGACAGAAACGCATCACTTCACGGTCTGATTTTCCTTTAGGGTTAAAATCAGATCCTCCTTTTCCACCACCCATAGGTAGTGTAGTCAAACTATTCTTAAACACCTGTTCAAATGCAAGAAATTTAAGAATACTCAAGTTAACTGATGGGTGAAATCTTAATCCGCCTTTATAAGGACCTATGGCACTATTCATTTGAATACGGTAACCGCGATTCACCTGTACTTCTCCACTATCATCTGTCCATGGCACACGAAACATGGTTACACGTTCAGGCTCTGCCATGCGTTCTAGTAATTTGTCGCTAGCATATCTAGGATTTTTCTCGATAAAAGGAATCACAGCTTCTGCCACTTCACTAACTGCCTGGATAAACTCTGGCTCGTTAGGGTTTTTACTTTTTATCAAATCGATAAAACTTTGTATGTTTTTTTCCATTTTTAGTAATAATTGCGTTTAAGAAAACGTTTTCGTTGATAATGCAAATATATATTAATGTAAATAAGCGCTATAAATTTTGTCATTTATTTAAGTAGTTTTACTATAGGTTTTAAATTATTATGCTTTCGCGGAAGCGTAATAAAAATGAACTTGATGGCCTAAAGTGTTTATAGAGCTATAAGTATCATCTACATTTTGTTATATTTGTCGCTATTTTAATGATAAAATCATGATCAAGACCCTACGCCATATCGGATTTTCTATAGCTCTATTATGCATTACTCAAACAGCTCATGCACAGCTAGGATTCTCTCATGAGATAGGATTAATAGGTGGTCCCGTTGCTTTTCAATCAGATTATGGAGAGCGTTTTGACTGGAATACTAACAAAGGAAATATAGGAATGGGAATAGGTCTTGTTCACTATATTAACTTTGCTTATCGAGCAGATTGTAACTGTTATACGCAGGATAGTTACTGGAATGATCACTTTAAAATAAGAAATCAACTCTCATATCACGTAACTACTCTCAATCATTTAAGTGAACTTGCTGACAAACCTAGTTTAGGAGGTCTACAGTTAAGATCGATGACTGGTAAAGCAAAAGTATTTGAAATAGGTACTCACTTAGAATGGTTTCCATTAAGTATTAGAGATTTTCAAGAAGGCCAGCCTAAAATTGCTCCCTATTTTGGAATAGGTGCACATTATGTAAGTTATAGACCAGAAGCTTCTTCTACACTAGGGCCTTTGAATAATCCTGTTACAACCTTTCCTACTTTTATAGACCGCATAGATGTTTCCCAAGGAAGTACGTTTGCTCTTGTAGGAGATATAGGTTTTAGATACAAAGTGAGCACATTGAGTGATATTCTAGTTTCTAGTGCATGGCACTATTATGACAGTAATTTTGTAGACGGATTAAG
>JALZUY010000016.1 GCA_023301395.1 Nonlabens sp. | reverse complement strand
TCCAGCAAGCGCATCTACATATGCTTGATGGATTGTATCGCGTTGTGCAACTCCACATGCATTATTATGCTTGAAAACAGCAAATGTAGGAGCATCATCTACAAACTCACTCATCAAGTTTACAGCAGCATCTACATCTAGCAAATTATTATAAGAAAGCGCCTTACCATGTAATTTAGTAAACATACTTTCAAAATCGCCATAGAACCAGCCACGTTGATGTGGATTCTCTCCATAACGCAATGGCATTACATCTTGCTGACTCATTTTAAGAGACTTAGAAGTTACATCACCAGCAAAGTAATTATAAATCGCACTGTCATAATGTGAAGAAACATCAAATGCAGTTGCAGCAAATTCTTTACGTTGCTCAACAGTCGTAGTTCCTTCTCCTTCTTCGAGAACGTTCAACAACTTACCATAATCGTCCATGGTAGAAACACACAATGTGTCTTTAAAGTTCTTTGCAGCGGCACGTATTAATGAAATTCCTCCTATATCAACTTTTTCAATTATATCTTGTTCTGGAGCGCCACTTGCTACTGTTTTTTCAAACGGATACAAATCAACTATTACGATATCTATTTGAGGAATATCAAACTCGGCTAGTTGAGCTACATCTCCTTCATGGTCACGTCTATTTAAAATCCCTCCAAAAACCTTAGGATGCAAAGTCTTCACACGACCACCTAGAATGGAAGGATAAGAAGTTACATTCTCCACAGGAATTACTGGAATCCCTAGGTCGTTAATGAATTTCTCTGTTCCACCAGTAGAGTAAATAGCGATCCCTAGATCATTCATTTTCTTTACTATAGGTTCTAATCCATCTTTATGAAAGACAGATATTAATGCTGATTTTGCGGTGATATTGCTCATGTTGTGAAATGCTTAAAAAAGTAAGCTGCAAAAGTAATTGATTGTAGTGGTTTAGGTTTGCATATTAAAACCCAAAGCACAATTCTTTTGCACCATTACTTAACAAGTTGAAGATTTAATAGAATCAATTCTGTAACATTTCTACAACATCATAGTCCAATGAGATAACGTAGATTTAACCATTCTTATAAACACCAGTAATAATGCTTATTTATTTAAGTCTTTTAAAAGAGAGTTTTTCCTTTGCATGGAGCGCCTTGCGCACTAATATCTTGCGTACATTTCTTTCCTTGCTAGGTGTAACAATAGGTATCTTTTCTATCATAGGAATACTGGCGGCAGTAGATTCTTTAGAAAAAGAAATCACTGATGGATTAAGTGCCATTGATATTTCCACAATTTATGTTTTAAATAGATCTTTTGGACCTACGGAACTAGAGCCTTATCAATATCAAAACTTCCCTAACGTATCCTATGAAGAGTTTCAAATGCTCAAACGAAGTATAGAAGACATTGACGCAATAACTTTCACAATGTTCTCAGCTCCAGAAAGCATAAAATTTGAAGACAAGACAGCTACAGGAGTAAATATAGTTCCAGGAACTAGTGAATTTTATGATCTTGAAAGTCTCAAATTAGACAAAGGAAGATTCTTTAGTGAAAGTGAAAGTGTAAGCGGCTCACCTGTCGCAGTAATAGGGTACGAAGTGGCTCAAAGCATATTCAAGAACACTGATCCGATTGGAAAACGTGTGCGCTTATATGGTAATAAATTTACCGTTATAGGTGTAATAAGCAAGCAAGGTTCTGGAATGGATATAGGTGCTCCCAAAGATGAAAGCGCTTTTATACCGGTAAATTTTGTAAGAAAGATTTATGGCGATAATAATAAATCCAAAGTAACAGCTCTGATTCTTAAACCTAAGAAAGGAGTAGATCAAGATGAATTTATCGCAACTCTAGAACAACGCTTGAGAAGCTATCGTGGTTTAAAAAGTGACCAAATTAGTAATTTCTTCATCAATCCTATTAAAGGTCTCGCAGATTTTTTAGAACAAGTCACTGGTGTTCTAACTTTTGCAGGAGTTATGATTTCTGGTTTCTCCATGCTGGTAGGTGGATTTGGTATTGCAAACATCATGTTTGTGAGTGTTAAAGAACGTACTAATTTGATAGGAATTCAAAAAGCATTAGGCGCAAAAAATGGTTTCATCCTTTTTCAATTCTTATTTGAAGCAATTATTTTGTCGCTGTTTGGTGGCCTTTTTGGTTTATTCTTTGTCTGGCTAGGAACTGTAATAGCAACTAGTTTTACAGACGATTTTGAATTTATTCTATCGACTTATAATATTATTTTGGGCTGTAGTGTCAGTGCTGCGGTAGGTCTAGTTGCTGGAATTATACCAGCTATAGCGGCAGCGCGATTAGATCCTGTTGAAGCCATACGTACGGGAATGTAAGAACACCATTTCTTATTTAAATTAAATTCTCACTAGCCGTTAGCAATATGTCCAAATCATTATCTTAGCGGCATGGAGATTAACTTACACAATAAAACAGCCTTAGTTTGCGGCAGTAGCGCAGGAATAGGAAAAGCGACCGCACAGCAATTTGCAAGTGCAGGTGCAAGAGTGATATTACTTGCTCGTAATGAAAATAAATTGAAAGATGTTCTTGAAACATTGGACAAATCGCACGATCAAAACCACGATTTTCTAGTTGCCGATTTTTCTAAACCTGAAGAACTTAGTGATGTTGTTAACGCTTTTGCAAAAGCGAATCCAATTCACATTCTAGTCAATAATACAGGTGGACCAGCTGCAGGATGGCTTATTGAAGCCGAAGTTAGCGCACTGGAGTCTGGATTTACACAACACATAAAATGCAATCAAATTCTAGCCAAAGCTTGTTTTCCAAGTATGAAAGAAGCTGGATACGGTCGTATTATCAATGTGATTTCAACGAGTGTAAAAGCACCTATCGATTTCTTAGGAGTCTCTAATGTGATACGTGGCGCAGTTGCTAGCTGGGCAAAAACACTATCTAACGAACTAGGACCACATGGCATTACTGTCAACAACGTACTGCCAGGTTTTACAGCTACAGAACGATTAGATGCTATCATTAAAGGAAAAGCACAACGTGCCAACCACAGTGAAGCAGAAGCTGCAGCATTATTAAAAAGCTATGTACCAGCAAGAAGATTTGCTGAGGCTGACGAAGTTGCCAGCGCCATCACTTTTCTAGCTAGCGATAAAGCATCTTACATTAATGGTATCAACCTACCTGTTGATGGTGGAAGAACTAAGAGTTTGTAAGAAATTGAACTTAAAATCTATTACGAAACCTAACCTTAAAGGTTAGGTTTCTAAGTAAAGAATAGAAATTATAGTTTAGAAACAAAATCATGATTTATTTTATCTTAGTTGCTAGTCTATTACTTCTATTCAATTACAGAAGAAACCGAGAATTTAAAAAGCGCAAAAAATTAATTAATGGATTTGTTGAAAAAAGACAATTCATGAACTTTAATTGGAAAGAGTTTGACAATCATTATCTAGCACAAGGATTTGATCAAGAACAGATAGAAGCTGTTAAGACTAGCATTCAAGATTATTCGGCCGTTGCAAAAGAAGCTCTATTCCCAGAAGATGATCTTTATAAAGACTTATTAATAAGTAACTACGGAACTGAGCAAACCGAAATATGGATAGACATAGAAAAAAGATTAAGAATTGATGCCGTTGATGATGAACTTTTCTCTTCCTATGAACCAATTGTTGATTCCTATTTCCAAGTATTAAGAATAGTATTAAATTAGCATTATGTCAAAAAAACTACGCATTAACGGTCACTCGCATTTACTTCCATATCCTGAACAGATTCCGGATTTCATGCGTGAAAAAGGAATTTTTTGGGTAGATCCAGAACGTAAGAACATGTTGCAAAAAGGCTGGTCTCGCCCAGTTACAGATTCTAGTTTCTTTCTTGATGAAAAGCTAGAATGGATGGACAAGTACAAAATAGACCATGCAGTTATTTTAAACTTGAGCCAATTATATGGAAACGGCTTGCGTCTGGAAGAGATGAAACAAGCCTTACGTTTTCAGAACGATTTTAATGCCAAAGTACAACACGATCATCCTTCAAAATTCACAAGTGGATTTGTGGTGCATCCAGGCTTTGTGCGCGGTGCGTTATGGGAAATAGAGCGTTGTGTAAAAGTCCTGGGAATGAAATTACTTTGTTTACCTACACATTACATGGACACGATTGGAACATGGCGATGTATTTTTGATGAAGAGAACGAACCTATTTTTGAACTCGCTAGCGAACTTAATCTTGCCGTAGAAATTCATCCTTATGATGGTGAAAAATTCATAAAATTACAAAACACCTCATGGCGTTTCCATCTTATATGGATGCTAGCGCAATGCGCAGATGCTTATCACTTCTTAACCTTAAACGGTTATGCTCAAAAATATCCAGGAATGCGTATTTGTTTTGCGCACGGTGGACAACTTGCTCAAATGAACTTAGGTCGTAGAATTCAAGGATTCGACGGTAGACCAGATTTGTTTGAAGGAAAAACACATCCACGTAAGTCTGTAGGACATCCTAATATCTTTTTTGACACCTTAGTACATGATACTGGATCGTTAGAATTATTAGTTAAAAACCAAGGTGCTAAACAAGTTCTTATGGGACTGGATGACCCATATCCATTAGGAGAAATGGATAGTGAGAAGCAATCTAGTTATCCTGGTAAAATCTTAGACCTTGCTATGGAACAAGATATCATTACACAAGACGATTATGATGGGATGTGGGATGAGCATGTGGTGAGGTGGCTTTTTGGTAGTGATGAAAATGCTAAGAAAGAGTTTTATAAAAGATTGACTAAATCTTAAGTCTTTTAGTTCACTTTGATCGATATGAACAGATTCCACATCAAGTGCAGAATGATAGTTTTCAAAAATCATTCTAAGATTAGAAATTAATAAAAATGTTTTTTTTACCTCAAAATCTAGACGATTATATAGTAGCACATTCTGAGGATGAGCCTCAAATCTTAAAAGACCTTACTCGTGAGACGCATCAAAAAGTGCTGCAAGCGATTATGCTTTCTGGCGCATATCAAGGTCGTGTATTGAGTATGATATCGCATTTAAAATCACCTATGCGTGTCCTAGAATTGGGAACGTTCACTGGTTACTCAGCATTGTGTATAGCAGAAGGTATGCCGTCTGATAGCGAACTGATAACTGTAGATGTAAATGAAGAGCTTGAAGATATTGCGGGAAGATATTTTACATGCTTTCGCGAAAGCGTTAACAAAAATATTACTTTCACTCAAAAAATAGGTCCTGCTCTAGATATTATTTCAGAACTAGAAGGGAAATTTGACTTAGTATTTATTGATGCTGATAAGCCTAATTATGTGAATTACTTTCATGCGATTATGGAGAAAGTAAATCCTGGTGCTTTAATAATCTCTGACAATGTGCTATGGCATGGGAAAGTTGTGGAAAATTTAAATCCTAAAGATAGCTCTACTCCTATTTTGCTAGAGTTTAATAGAATACTAAAAGAAGATCCTAGATTACAAACGGTCCTTTTCTCTGTACGTGATGGGCTTACTCTAAGTCGAGTGCTCTAAACGTAATGCAGCTTTTTTTAAAAATCTTATAAAAAAGCATTGCTAATATTATTCCAACTATCGCACCTACCAGCACATCCAGCGGATAGTGAACACCAACAAATATGCGAGAAACGGCAAACAAAAACGGCCATATAAAAAACAACTGCCACCATCTAGTAGGAGCGTATCGCTGGAGTAATAAATAGACTAACAGACTTACGGTTACGCTTACAGCCGTGTGACCTGACCAAAAACTGAAGCTCTCAGGTCTTTGAAGGATGTCAATAGAATCTATCATAGCTGGATCATTGCTAGGTCTTAATCGTTCTACAGTATTTTTAACTAAATCCGTAAGACCTATTGCTGTCACTGTTCCTATTACCATAATAGCCATTGCTAACAGATTCAACCGCTTGGGTAACTTTTTAAATAAGAAAAAAAAGAATGTTATATAAAGAGGCAACCAAGTCTCTAGTTGAGTCACAAAAAGCCAAAACGATTCAAATTTGCTTAAATAAGAGGTATTAATGTATTTAAAAAATTGCTGATCTATCTCGATGAGAGATTCCCACATTAGAATTTGCGCTTAATGGAACCAACTTCTTCTATCTGATCTTTCACTTCTTCTATTTTAGAAGTGATTTGCTTTACATCTTCTGTAAAGCCGTGCTCATCTGCAGTTTTTGATATCTCATTTTTGATATCATCCGTAGCATTACGAACTGTATTCATAGCCCGTGCTATACCACGAGCAATTTCTGGAAGTTTATCTGATCCAAAAATTAGGATAACCACTAGGCCTACTATCATAAGCTCTGGTGTGCTGATAAAAAGTGGTAAACTTATCATACTGCAAATATACCCATTGCGTTATACATAGCGATTTAAGAAACTTATAATTTATGGCCTATAATTAAAGAATTCAAAAGAAGATGATGTCATAGAACCTTCAGTAATCATTAACTCTCTAGAAATAGGATAACCTGTATCATCCAGCATGTATTCATATGTAATACTGCGCTCTAATACCGTAGCTCCGGTAGAAAGGTCAAAATCTAATCGGGTTGATGGCAAGAAGCGACTGTAAGGAACAAACTCATCAAACATGAAAAGCCTGATAACATCATTCATGTCTGTAAATGGGTTGTTATTGAAATTATAAGTAAACTCAGAAAAACCTGTTATTATACCATTTGCATCGAGTTGATTAATACGAATAACATTGAAATTTTGAGAATATTGCAATCTTAAATCTTCTACTTGAGAGGTTACACCAGCTAGATCTCTTTGAGTGGTTAAAACACGATTGAATCTGTTTTGAGAATCGACAAAGAGTGTTTTTTCAAAGAGAGCACCTGTATCATCTGTATAATCCAAAACTACAATCGACGTTGATTGTCCTGAAGTATCATTACCATAAGAAACGGACACATCAATCACTGGAACTCCATTCTCGGTTGTAGAGAGTGCTTGCAATTGATTCCCATTACCGTAGTCTGCTTGAGATAATTGATTGATCGTACCAGTCTCTGTAATTGAACTCAATAAATCAGTGGCGTTATACTCAAAATTAATATCTCTAGTAATATTTGCAGGACTATTGAGTGCTACTTGAATAGAGCTTAGCAATCTAGCGTCTGGAACTGGCTCAATGACCTCATCGACTCCAGAGTTAGGATCATCTAGCGATGGATCATCACAACTCCAAATCAAAAAACTTAATAATAAAAGAAAACGATACTTCATAAAACGAATATAGCTCTAAAGGTATAACACAAAAAAACCAGATTCATTGTGAATCTGGTTTTTTAAAAAAAATGATTTGAAATTTCTTATTGTTTCATTTGCTCAAACTTGTCCACTTTAGGTTCTTGCGGCCATGAGTTGTTTGACACATCAATATCTGCAGTTTCTAATTTAGGATCGATAACGATTCCTACGATTTCTTTTTGAGTTGCTTTTGCAAGGCTTACTTCTTTGTCATTCAATCTCCAGATTTCCGCAGGGTGAGTAACTGTTTCAGAAGTACCATCAGCATAAGTGTACTCAATAATGATAGGCATTACTAATCCACCTGGCTTTTCAACCGTGATTTGATAGAAGAATTTAGGCTCTTTCATTGAAGCTCTTTCTGCTGCAGTGAAATTATCCATCATATAATCTTTCAACTCACCTACCACTTCACTAGGTGCTTTACCTTTCAATTCTGCTTTATAATCAGAACTGCCTTCTTTTACCATATAAACTAATGGCGGGATTCTATCTTCAGGAATTTTTCTAGCTTCCATAAGGTCTTTCATCTGTTGATTTCTCTCACTAGAAACAAAGTACTTATCTACTGATTTAATTCCCATGTCGTTAAACTGAGTTGTGTAGAACCAACCTCTCCAGAACCAGTCTAAATCCATTGCACTTGCATCTTCCATAGTACGGAAGAAATCTTCAGGAGTTGGATGCTTAAACATCCACCTATTAGAATATGTACGGAAAGAGTAATCAAATAACTCACGTCCCATTACTGTTTCGCGTAAAATATTTAATGCTGTTCCTGGCTTACCATAAGCATTTGAACCAAACTGGTACGTATGTAAACCTTTACTCATAATAGGAGCAATAAAGTTTTGATCACCTGCCATGTAAGGAACAATAGCAGCTGCTGGACCACGTCTTGATGGGTAAGCATCTAAACCTTCTATAGAAGCTGGGTAATTTTCTCCCATATCCTGCTCAGCTACATATTGAACAAAAGTATTTAAACCTTCATCCATCCAAGTCCACTGGCGTTCATCACTATTTACAATCATAGGGAAATAGTTATGCCCTACTTCATGAATAATTACTGAAATCATACCAAATTTTGTACGATCAGAATACTTGCCATCTTCATCTGGGCGACCATAGTTCCAACAAATCATAGGATATTCCATCCCTTGTTGCTTTGCATGAACAGAGATTGCTTTATGATAAGGATAGTCAAATGTCATTCTAGAATATGACTTTAAAGTCTGTGCAACAGCTTTAGTAGACCATTGTTCCCATAACGGGTTTCCTTCTGGCGCATAAACAGATACAGCCATTACATCTTTCCCACCTACTTTAACAGCCATAGCGTCTGTTATATAACGACGTGATGAAGCAAAACCGAAATCACGAACATAATCTGCTTTCAACTTCCAAGTTTTCATCTTAGTTGCACCTGGCATCATTGCAAGCTTTTCAGCTTCTTGTTGAGTACGTATTACTACTGGATCATCATAACTACGTTGAGCCATTTCATATCTTCTCATTTCCTCAGCACTGTAAACATCTTTACGGTTAGTTAATTTACCTGTTCCGTCCAACCAGTGATCTTCTGGCACAGTAATATTCACTTCAAAAGAACCGAATGGTAATGCAAACTCATCACGTCCCCAGAACTGGCTATTTTGCCATCCTTCTACATCATTATACACACACATACGTGGATAGAATTGAGCGATTACATATGCTCTATGTCCATCAGGAAACTGTTCATAACCACTACGGCCACGACCTTCTACGTGATTATTAATATTATAATCCCACTCGATGTCAAATTCAAATTTCTTCCCTGGAGCAAGAGCTTTAGGCATCTCAACTCTCATCATCGTCTGGTTAATCATATACTGTAAAGGATTTCCTTTAGAGTCCAATACCTTAGTAATATTGAAACCACCATCAAAAGGCTCAGATAGATACTCACCTGCAAAACCAGCTGGCTGCATGTATGGAGCAACGCCACTACCTTCAATCATAGGTGTTTTTGAATCTTTTGCACGCATGTTTTGATCTAACTGCACCCATAAGTAATCTAATACGTCTGGTGAATTGTTAGTGTAAGTAATAGTCTCATAACCATTAATATGATGATTTGCATCATCTAACTTAATATCCATTTTATAATCTGCACGTTGCTGATAATATTTAGGACCTGGAGCACCACTGGCACTACGATACTGGTTAGGAGTTGAAAATTCCTGATACAATTGACGGAATTTGTTGATGTTGCTGTGTTCTTCTGCCTTAGGCTCTTCTGCTTGTTCTGCTTCTTGAGCAAAACCTGTAAAAGACACCATTAACATACTTACAAACAATAGTTTAAAAGCTTTCATTTTTTTGATTTAGTTTTAAGAGTTGCTAAAATAAGAATAATAGACTTGCCGTGAGAAATTTAACTAAAACTTCACAGAATCAATCTTCTTATTAAGATCCATAAGTAAGGTCTTACGTTTACCTTTTAAATTGAAGTGAACCATGTTTTTTTGTTCTTCAAATAATTCCATTAATGCTGTAAATCGCATTTCTATTTCATTCGGTTCTTTAGTTACGGGAATTTCAATATATAGGACAAGTTGATCGTTCTCCACCTCAGCACCTAAATAGCTAGATTTAATTAATTGACCATCAACCTTAGTGCGTAATCTACTTTGGAAATAATTACCTAATAGGGATTTATATTTATTAAGACTGCCTTCTTCTGTAAGTATAATTTCATCATCTGCTCTTGCAGATAGCACATCTTCTAAGTCATCAATAAAAAATCGACTCGTGATTTGTAATGCGCCAGCTTTCTCATTATACTTTACGTTAGATACAGACAAATAGTACTTGT
>JALZUY010000015.1 GCA_023301395.1 Nonlabens sp. | reverse complement strand
GTGGAAATAGAAGTAGTAGACGCAGTGGCGGAGACTCTTCTTCTAGCAGCGGCGGACGCGATAGAAATAGTGGTGGTGGCTTTAAAGGCCGTAAGTGGTAATCACTTTATACTTATAGAAAAAGCCTGTTTAGATAACTCTAAACAGGCTTTTTTAATTTCACAATTTATGATTGAGCTCAAATTATTTTGATAGGAGTTCCTGAACTTTCCAATAAATGAAAATTAATCCAACAACTATAAAGATTAAGCTTATTAATCCATATATGGAATAAACCTCTTCCATAATCCAAAGACTAATGGAACTGAAAAAGATTAATACAACACCTAAAATAATTCTTATACTAGAGTTCTCTATAAATGAGTCTAATAAAACTCCAGCACCTCTTAGGTCTCTATTAAACATTTACTCAACAATCAATTTCAAGCTTTGAGAAGCGTTTTCAGTTTGAATTACTATAATATAGACTCCAGTTTGTAGATTGTGCTCTATGGTCGTGTTTGAATTGATTTTACGCTGCATCGTTACTCGACCTAGTTGATCATAAACGATCACCTTTGCTTCTTGTTGTATTCCTGCAATATGGAAATTATTTTTACTAGGATTAGGGAATAATTTTACGGCAGCCAGTTCTTGACTTTCATTAGATAAGGTATAATTCATTCCTACTTGATTTCCCCATATATATTCTACTAAATCGGGTTGATCAATAAAAGGATTGCGATTAATTTGCCATGTGTACACAACATTATTACGGTTCATTTCAAAATCGTCTGGTGGATCATTTCTATGCCATTGTAACAATGTCGCTAGATCTCCTAACTGTCCTACGGTAGAATTACTAGGGTTTCCATTTACGACATCTATATTGTTGTAACGTAGTGCCATATAAAATACTGCACGTGCCACATCACCATGCCAGGAACCTTGAGAACCGCTAGGGCCATCATATTCTGGATAATCTTTATTTCCTCTAGAGCTGTTTGTGCCACCATCAGCTGCTCTCAAGTGGTGTGCATCACTTTGTCCATGTCTTAAACTGTCCACATTAGTATCTGTCCATACAGCCATGCCATCTACAGTTTCATCATATTCAATTTCAGAAAATCCACCTCTTGAACGTGGATAAATATGCTCACGATTCCATTTTCCTGTACTATTACTTCCGGTTTGGTAAAGAGATTTAGAACGCTGTTCTTCGGAATATAATAACCATACTTGATTAGAATTCAAAGGTGATTGATCAGCATCTCTCATGATTTGCACGTTGTCATCATAAGTATGAATACGTACTACAAATTCCTCAGCAATGATGGATGTAATTGCAGTCTCTAGTTGAGGACTTGCTAAACCATTTAAGCTGTTGTAATAGTTTACTGGTGCAGTGCTAGCAATAATTCCATAAGTAGGAGCAAGTGGTGTTCCATGAGCAGCTACTTGAAAGTCATTATCAACAACTAGGTGTCGTTCATTATCTTTCAATCTCTTAAATCCTATAGGAATGTTGTTATCTAAGTTGACACTTAATTCTTCGTCTCCTTCATCTATAGCATCATCGATAACACTATAACTTGCAATAACGCTGGTTTGTCCAGTTGTAAATGTTACTTGAGATGGACCTGTATAATCGGTATTATCAAAACTTCCTAAATCAATAGTGTAGTTCAATATAAAATTACTCGTCTGTGCTTCAGTCAACGTAAATGTAATGTCAAATGCGCCACCTTCATTGATAGGTAAAGGAGCAACTGTAAAACCTATTCCTGTGAATGTAGGAGTAGTGGCGTCATTTAAAGAATGTGGAGTAGGAGCTTTAGTCTCATAAGTTCCGTCAGCTTTGCGCTGTACAGACTCAGTGGTTTTATTACCGTTTTCATTCTCATTATACTGCACATTAATTCCTAAAAGACTCATTAATGCCATATTATCAGCATCATCTGTATCATAGATTACGGCATCTATTAAATTAGTTTGAGAAGCAAAGGTCTGATCTGGCCAATCGGTATCATTTCCGGCATAAATTGCAACAGCATCTGCACCTATTTGTATGTTACTTTCTGCTAGATAAAAATCTGGTACTGGAGAAACAAGAGAACTTCCTAGGACTACAAGTCCATTATCATCAGTTGTAAGTCCATCTAAATCGACTGCGTAATAACTACGTCCCATACCAGTAGATGCACTGGTAGAGCCATTGAAAAATACAAGTACATAACCATTTAAAGAAAAGAAAGGAACATCTGATTTTAATTCTACAAACTGCCTATCATTAGTACTAGGAGTGTCTGAGTCTATTTCATTAACAACTACTTGCGCTTGCGCAAAAGCAAAACCAAAAATAGTAAGGGTAATAAAAGCGATTAACTTTTTCATTATGGGGAGTTTGCTACAAAAATACACTAGTTTTTAATTTTGCTAGAATAAGAAATCGTTAATTTTCAATAAGTTCTGCACTATAAAGGACTCGATTTTAAAAGTGAAAATCTAGAATATTAACCTTAATTTTGAATATGTCTACAGTTACTTTCTATAAAGATTTACTCATACAACACATACCTATTCAAGAGGTGTTTGAAGATCATACTATTTTCAACAAAGTACCCGAGGAATGGAACATCATCGTGACTGATGTTGAGAACTCTACTAAAGTCGTGAAAGCAGGGAATCATCAATTGGTAAATCTTGCGGCTACTGGGACTATTGTTGCTTGTTTAAATATTGCTCGTGAAAACAATGTGATGATTCCGTTTTTCTTTGGTGGTGACGGAGCGACTATTTTAGTTCCTGACGAGATTCTTGAGGAATGTTTACATGCGCTGGTTCTACATCAAGAAAATTGCAAAACAAATTTTGATTTCTTCTTGAGAGTAGATTCCTGTAAGGTGGATGATATGTATCAAAAAGGTGCCACTTTGAGTATTTCAAAAGTAAAACTCAATGATTTGCATATCATTCCAGTTATACTAGGTGATGCACTTCAAATGGCCGAGGATTATATAAAATCATTAAATAGAAAAATTCAACCAGATGCTATTCCATATAACCTAAATTTAAAAGGAATGGAATGTAAATGGGATAAAATAGATCCGCCTGTTTCTCATAATGAAATTCTCACTTTAATTATTATTGCTCAAACAGTCGATTTGCAAAGTGCCGTTTACAGTGAAGTACTCACCAGGATGGAGCTTATCTATGGTGATGTAAAAAAGAGACATCCCATTACCTTAGAGAAATTGAAAATGATCAATAGTTTAAGTCAGCTCAAAAATGAGGTGATTGTGAAGTTTTCAAAACTTAAATGGAAAGAAGTGTTATCAAGTGTTTCACGATCATTAATGGCAAGATGGTATTTGAAGAACAATGATAAAGGCCGTAATTACTTAAAAGAACTGCCGCAATTAACAGAATCATTAATGCTGGACGGAACTATAAATACGGTTATTTCGGGTACTGCAAGACAAAGAGAATTATTACTCACTGAGCTCGACTCGATGAAAGAAAAAGGAATGTTGCGTTATGGGTATTTTACCAGTAAAACCAGTGTCCTTTCTTGCTATGTAACCGCTATGGATAATTACCATATACATTTCTTAGATGGCGATCAAGGTGGCTACACGCAAGCTGCACAAATTTTAAAGAGGTAATAACCTTATTTCCTAATCACATCTATAATAGACTCTACCTCATTTAAACTGTCTAGCTCTTTTTGGAGCATATAGTACACCTCATCATCATAGTTTTCTTCTACATTTAATTCATCAAGCATATTGGACCGGTCTGCTTCCATATTATTGTGAATGTAAAAAATGGAATCCTCATAAACAGACACTACTTTCATTGTGCTATACTGTTGATAGCCTGCTTTATAATGATAAACATCTCCTTTTGTAGGTGAAGAGATATAACTAGTCTCCTCATCACTTTTTATTTGTGATCTTACAATCCCAAAAATGATAGCCAGAACTATGATCGCAACACCAGCATATTGCCATAGTGGTGTACTGCTATTATTCCTGACTAGATTAGCATGACTTGAGTATGCAGCAGGAAATTCTTTTTCCTTCATTTCATAAGTACATTCAGTACAATATGAATTTACTTTTATACCCAGCGGAAACATCGGTATATAATATAGATGGGTATGAGAACTATGAGCTGTTATGGAAACCTTTCCTTGATCCTCACAAAACGGGCAACTTATTGAAGACGGTGTTATTTGATCCAGTACCACTGGTTTAGTTCCATATATAAATATCATAGCAATGTAGTTTGATAAAGCATAGATAATAAATACTATGATAATTCTTACTGTTATCCATTATTTCGGTTAATCACGCTTTCGCGAAAGCGTAACACACAAAATTACCACCATAAAAAAAGCCATTTCAATTGAAATGG
>JALZUY010000014.1 GCA_023301395.1 Nonlabens sp. | reverse complement strand
TGCAGCACCTTCAAAGATCTTGATAGTTTTGCGGCGTAAACGTTCATCTTGGTCAGCGAGCCAAGTTTCTACAAAAGGTAAAATTTCCTTTGTTTCTTTATAATATTTAGGCAATTGCGTGGCAACTGTTTTAATTTTTACTCTCATAAACGGGAATTAGCCATATAAATCGGAACGACCACTTCCATTGAATCTGGTCCTTTTTAAAAGGAATTAACTGGGCATACTTCTTAAGGTCGTCTCTTTTAAAACCACTAGCGATAGATATTAATCCATCATGTTTAGAAATTTCATTCTTAATAAATGTAAGACATAAGAACTTAAATAACCCAAAAGCGATTATACTTCTATGTAAATCATTAATTATTATGGAGTGAGTCGTAATTTCTTTAAATTTCTTTAAAAAAGTAATGATTTCTTCATCATTAAAGTGATGCATAGTGAGCGTGCTTATGAGAATATCACATTCTATATCAGTAGGATCGATTTTGAGAATATCGCTTTCGCGAAAGCGTATTGTATCAAATCCACTACTTTTCTCTTTTCCTTTTGCCACTGATGCAGCACTAAAATCCAAACCTAGAAATTGAACTCTTGAATCCTTGATGTGCTTAGCTAAATATCGTAACATCTCACCATCACCACATCCAGCGTCTACTATAGTAATCACTTCTTGGTTAATTAGTTGTAACTGCTTGCGTACAACATCTAGCGTAAATTTAAAACCACCTAACCATTTGTTGATTTTATTAATATCATCTACGGCATTCTGTAAAATAGTGGCATCTAGATTAGGGTCATCCATTAACTCTGTATCGCCGTTTCTTTTGTCATCTTGATATATCATATAGCGATGGGTTTACCATGTGTTTTTTTAATGATAAATGGTAGTAAAAATGGGATACGTTCTATTAGCGTGTATGCGATATTTGTAAACTTTTCATTGAGTAAAATACGCTGTAACCATCTACCATAGCGTAATCTTGATGAGAAAGTACTTTTCCATTCATTAGAATAATTGATCAACATTTGATCGCGTGTAATCTCATTATTTAAAAACGGTTTCACTTGTTGAGCCGCAATGGCTGCACTGTGAATAGCCATTGCCATTCCATTACCGCATAGCGGATGAATAAGTCCTGCCGTATCACCTATCATAATAAGTTTACCTTCAACAGGTTCTTTTTCTTCAAAAGAGATTTGAGAAATAGCAATTGGTTTTTTCCAGGTTGGCACTGCATTCTCAAAGAAACCTTTCAAAAACTTATTATCAGTCAATACTTCTTTATTAAAAGCGTCGATGTCTTTATAATCTTTGAATGAATCATAATTAGCTAGATAACAAAGGTTTACTTTTCCTGTTTCTACCCGAGATAATCCAGCATAGCCACCATTAAAAGCATGGAGTTCTACTAAGTTATCTGGCATATCATAATCATAATGCATTTTTACGGCAAGCCAAGGCGATTTTTTAAATATAAATGGTCGCTCTAGTTTCTTATCAATTACAGATCGTTTACCGGTTGCTATAATTACTTGTTTAGCTTTATAAACTTCTTTGCCTACAATTACTTGAAAATGGTTGTCGATATGGTTTACATCTGTAACACGACCTTGCAAAAAGGTCCCATTTTCATTTGCCTTTTTATAAAGTTCATAATCAAGTGAATATCTTGAAATACCTATCCCACCAAGCGGTAGTTGTGAAGTCTCAAGACTTTTTAAACCACGTGTAAAACGAAACTGATCAATAGTAACACTAGATAGCTTACTTAAATCAACGCCTAAGGATTTTAAATATGGTTCAACTTCTAGGCTCAGGTATTCACCACACATTTTATGTCGTGGATATGAATCTGGGTCAATAATAAGAACCTTAAAGCTTTGAGATAACTTTATAGCCGCAATAAGACCAGAAAGTCCACCACCAGCAATAATAATATCAAAATCCTTTTGCACCCGATAAAGATAAGGACTTTAGAATCAAGATTAATGCTATTTAATCGTTTGAATCAACTTTCTCTGATTCCTTTTTTTTGTTGCGTTTGTAGTTGTATTTCAATACTAAATACAAGCCTAAAAGTGAAGCAAATAGACCTAACAAAATTTTACCTGTCATCCCTAAAGAACCTTCACTAGGACCAAAAGCCACTAGGAAAGTAAATAGTATCGTTAAAATCCACAAAGCATAACGGAAGTTGTGTAATTCGTTTAGAACTCCTAATAATTTCATTTTATGATTTAAATAGGTTTTTTCAGGGGGAACCAAATTTATTAATTCTTACAATTAAAAACTTAATATTTTAATAAATCTTTTACACATTCTTTAAGTCTCTCTTTAGGTAAGTAATTGTTTTCGAGTCCTTTTTCAAACGGAATAGGTGTGTCAAGACTACCTATTCGTCGCACAGGAGCGTCAAGATATTCAAAACAGGTCTCACTTACAAACCCAGCAATATCAGCCGCTACGCTGCCAGTTAAGTTGTCTTCAGTTAACACAATTACTTTATTTGTTTTACGTACTGAGGCGATTATAGTTTCCTTATCAAGTGGTACTAAAGTTCGTAAATCAATCAAGTCTATATTATAGTGCATTTCATCGATTAATGCCATAGACCAGTGTACTCCAGCACCATAAGTGATAATAGAAATATCATCTCCAGACCTAACTGTAGCTGCTTTCCCTAATGGTAGATTATAATATCCAGTAGGCACATCACCATAAATACTGCGATAAAGTGCTTTGTGTTCAAAGAAAAGAACTGGATTAGGGTCTTCTATAGAAGTGATAAGTAATCCTTTAGCATCAGCAGGAAATGCTGGATAGACAATCTTAAGCCCTGGAATAGTATAAAACCATGACTCGTTAGTTTGCGAATGAAATGGACCAGCTCCTACTCCTGCTCCACATGGCATTCTTACGACTATATCAGCCTGTTGACTCCATCTATAATATGATTTTGCTAGATAATTAACGATAGGATTAAAACCACTACTTACAAAATCTGCAAACTGCATTTCTACCACTGCTTTCATACCAGCTATACTCAATCCCATTCCAGCTTCTACGATAGCACTTTCACAGATAGGTGTATTACGCACACGTCCACGACCATATTTCTCTACAAATCCGTCGGTTATTTTGAAAACGCCTCCATATTCTGCTACATCTTGTCCCATGATGACCAAATTATCATAGCGACTCATTGACTCATCTAGTCCATCTTTTATGGCATCTACTAACCTTATATTGGTCATGTCACTACTTGCTTGTACTTCTTCAAATTCATGAGATGCAAATAAGTCAGCAATTTCTTGCTCTGGGGATGATTGAGGTAACGCTTTCGCAGAAGCGATATCTAAACCATCATTGATAGCTTCTTTAAACTCCGTAGTCCATTGATCAATTTGCTCGCTAGTGATATGTTTCTCATCCAGAAGATATTGCTCAAAACGAGTCAATGGATCACGTTCTTCCCAATATTTCAATAATTCATCTGGAACATACTTAGTTCCACTAGCCTCTTCATGTCCACGACGTCTAAAAGTCTTAAATTCTATAAGTACTGGTTTAGGGTTCTCGCGTATATCCTTCAATATGGCCGATATCTTTGTATAAACTTCGATAATATTATTACCATCTATAATATGGGATTCCATTCCATATCCTAGGGCACGATCTGCGAGATTCTCACAGTTATATTGCTCACTAGTAGGTGTACTCAATCCATATCCATTATTCTCGATACAAAATAATACAGGTAAATCCCATACACTAGCAACATTAAGAGCCTCGTGAAAATCACCTTCACTCGTTCCTCCTTCTCCCGTAAATACAGCGGTTGCAAGACCAGTACTTTTTAATTTTTGAGCAAGTGCAATCCCATCTGCAACACCTAGTTGTGGTCCTAGATGAGATATCATCCCAACGATGTTATAGTCTTGTGTTCCAAAATGAAAACTACGATCACGTCCTTTTGTAAAACCTTCTTCTTTTCCCTGCCATTGAGCAAACAACTTCCATAATGGAATATCCCTAGTTGTAAAAACACCTAGATTACGGTGCATAGGCAAGATATATTCTTCTTTATGCATAGCCGCAGTAACACCTATAGAAATAGCTTCTTGACCTATACCAGCAAACCATTTTGAGATGCGTCCTTGACGTAAAAGAATTAACATTTTCTCTTCAATCGTACGTGGTAAAAGCATACGCTTGTACAATTGTATAAGTAAGTCTGCGTCTAGATTATTTTTATATAAATCAGTTAGATTTTTTGGGCTTGTTTCTGTCATAATATTTTATGGATACTCAAAAGTAGCACAATCAACGTTTCTACCTAGAAAAGGCGCATAAATGTGTGCAGCATTTACTAACTTTGTTATCAACACAATTTTTTACCATGACAAATATCCCAAGCGTTGATCTAGCAGATTTCCTAAGTGATGATCCTAGTAGAAAGCAAAAATTTATTAATGAGATAGGAAAAGCCTATGAAGAGATAGGTTTTGTAGCATTGAAAAATCACTTTCTATCTGATGAGTTAGTCAAAAAACTATACAGTGATGTGGAGAAGTTTTTTAAACTACCTGTTGATACTAAGAAAAGCTATGAACGTCATGAAATAGGTGGACAGCGTGGTTATGTCTCTTTTGGCAAAGAACATGCTAAAGGTAAAAAAGAAGGAGATTTAAAGGAGTTCTGGCATTTTGGCCAAGAAGCTAGTGAAGATGCAAATCTTGACGAGAAATATCCTGATAATGTATCTGTGAACGAACTAAAGGATTTTAATAAAACCGGTATGGATGCATACCGCATGCTCGAGAAAACTGGAATTTATGTTTTAAGAGCACTCTCATTACATATAGGGATAGATGAACATTACTTTGACCACTGGGCAAGTAATGGTAATTCTATCTTAAGACCTATTCATTATCCACCTATAACTAGTGAACCAGATAACGCTGTACGTGCTGGAGCTCACGGAGATATTAACTTGATTACTTTATTAATGGGCGCAAGTGCTCCAGGTTTACAAGTACAGCGCCATGACGGAGAATGGCTAGATGCTATCGCTCAAGAGGATGAACTTGTAATTAATGTAGGTGATATGTTGCAACGTCACACAAACAATAAATTAAAGTCTACTATTCACCGTGTGGTTAATCCACCTAGAGAATTATGGCACACCAGCCGCTACTCTATTCCGTTCTTTTTACATCCACGTAGTGATATGAAACTGGATTGCCTAGAAGAATGTGTAGATGATAATAATCCTAAACAGCATGATGATATAACAGCTGGTGATTTTTTACATCAACGTCTTGTTGAAATAGGATTGATCAAGAAGTAAATTATGGACTTAAGTGATCAATTAAAAAATCTTTTCCCTAAACATGATTTTAAGGAAGAAGAAAAACCAGAGAAAAGTAACGTCTGGTTACAAGAAGACCCTTTGCAATGCAAATTTGAGAAGCGTAAAGGAAAAGTCAATACGGTAATAGCAGGTTATACTGGTGCAACTGCAGATTTTAAAACTCTTGCAAAAGAGATTAAGACTATGCTAGGCGTAGGTGGTAGTTTTAAAAACGATGAGATTATTATCCAAGGTGATTATCGCGACCGTATTATGGAATTCTTAAAAGAAAAAGGATTTAAAGTGAAACGAGTTGGTGGATAGCTTTTGAAAAATTAAACATTAAAAACCCGTCTAGATTTAATCTAGACGGGTTTTTAATATATGATAATCAGGTAATTATGCGTTACCAGCTTCTTGTGCTTTCTTCTTAGTTTCTTTTTTCATTTTCATTTTTTCCATTAATGAACCTGTAATCCAGTATGGAATTACAAATGCCGTTAAGAAAATCATTAACCAGAAACCTATGGTTAATATTCCTAAAAATGCTAAAAATCCTAAGTATTGATCAAATTCGAACATTGTAATTGTATTTGCTGCAAAGATATACGCTTTCGGCAAAAAAAAGAAATGATATGTAGGATTTATTAACAGGTAATTGTTAGTAAGGTGTGATTGGTATTACGCTTTCGCGAAAGCGTGTAAAAAAGAACCTTAAACCTCTCTAAAAGTATCTGATAAAAAGAACTACAGAAGTTATATTTGCTCAAAATATGAAATCATGGCATACCGTATAGATAAAGATACAATGGGAACAATTGAAGTTCCTGCAGATAAATTATGGGGCGCGCAAACGCAGCGTTCACGTAACAACTTTAAAATAGGTGCTGCCGGTAGTATGCCACTAGAAATTGTTTATGGCTTTGCTTATTTAAAGAAAGCAGCGGCTTATACAAACTGTGAACTAGGTGTTCTTGCAGAGGAGAAAAGAGATTTAATCGCACAGGTATGTGATGAAATTCTTGCTGGAAAACATGATGGAGAGTTTCCATTAGTGATATGGCAAACAGGTTCTGGTACGCAATCTAACATGAATGTGAATGAGGTGATTGCAAATCGCGCACATCAACTTGCTGGTAAAACAGTAGGTGAAGGCGAGAAAACCATACAACCTAACGATGATGTGAATAAATCACAATCTTCAAACGATACGTTCCCTACAGGAATGCATATCGCTTGTTATAAAAAGATTGTTGAAAATACAGTCCCTGGAGTTGAGCAATTAAGAAATACATTAAATACCAAAGCAGAGGCATTTAAAGATGTGGTGAAAATAGGACGTACACACTTGATGGACGCTACTCCACTTACCATAGGTCAAGAGTTTTCTGGTTATGTATCGCAATTAGATCATGGATTAAAAGCTTTAAAAAACACGATGGCTCACTTGAGCGAGCTTGCACTAGGTGGAACTGCCGTAGGAACTGGTTTAAATACTCCAGCTGGTTATGATGTAAAAGTTGCCGCTTATATAGCAAAGTTTACTGAATTACCATTTGTAACTGCTGGTAATAAATTTGAAGCACTTGCTGCACACGATGCACTAGTAGAAACTCATGGAGCATTGAAACAAATTGCTGTTTCTTTAAATAAAATAGCGCACGATATAAGAATGCTTGCTAGTGGACCACGTAGTGGAATAGGTGAATTAATGTTACCTGCAAACGAGCCAGGCAGTTCTATTATGCCAGGGAAAGTAAACCCTACGCAGGCCGAAGCCATTACTATGGTTTGTGCTCGTGTAATGGGTAATGACACTACTGTAACTGTAGGTGGAATGCAAGGACATTTTGAATTGAACGTATTTAAGCCAGTAATGGCTGCTGCAGTTCTAGAAAGTGCTCAATTAATAGGAGATTCTTGTAGAAGTTTTGATGAGAATTGTGCGGTAGGAATCGAACCTAATTATCCTAAAATTAAATCTTTACTTGATAATTCATTAATGCTTGTAACTGCTTTAAACACTAAGATAGGTTACTATAAAGCAGCTGAGATTGCAAATAAAGCACACGAAGAAGGATCTACTTTAAAAGAAGCAGCACTTGCTCTAGGTCATGTAACGTCCGAAGAGTTTGATGCTTGGGTTATTCCAGAGGATATGGTAGGACATAGATAAATACTATTTTATAGAAACTAAAAGTCGCTTCATTTTGAAGCGGCTTTTTTTATATCTGTCGTCATCCTAATAGAATTGTAATTGAGCTGGTAAAAGTTTAGCTTCGTATACTTAATGAATGATATGACTTGGGAAGAAATTAAAGCAGCAGGAAAACCATTTCCTGAAGAAATAGTTGCACTGGCAGCTGTTACTATAGACGATGAGCCATGAACTGGCTGGATAAATACAGGATATAAAGATTATCCTTATAAAGAACATTGTGATATAATGAGTGTTCTGACCGTTGAATTTGAAGATATGAATGGTGCCTCAGAACAAGATATTCAGCTGTATTTTATTGAAGAAATGAATAAGGTTTGTGTTTCTCATATGATCTCCAGAATCCCAACAGATTTTGGGATTGAAATGCTATTTTATTTTGAAGATAGAGAAATAGCACTTGCAAAGTTTAATGAACTCTATGAAAGCGAGGATAAACTAGTTGATTTTGGATGTAGTTTGCAATCAGATCCTGAGTGGGAAACGATTGAAGGAATGATGGAAACTTATGGATAAATAATGCAAACTTTTATACATTACTTTTTACATTTTGGTGTTCCCTTAGGCATTGCTTTGATATTCTTTAAAAAGGAATGGAAAATGGTCTATCTACTTTTTCTTACAACGATGCTAGTAGATTTAGATCATCTTCTCGCCTCACCTATTTTTCAAGCAGATCGCTGTAGTATTAATTTTCATCCTTTACATAGTTATTATGCGATTATTGTTTATGTAGGATTGTTGTTCCTTAAAAAGCCTTTTCGTATTTTAGGAATTGGCTTAATATTTCACATGGTAACTGATTATGTGGATTGTTTGATGATGTGAAATTAAATTAAAAATGTGTAATGAATTTAATTGGAAATTGGAAAGGTTATTATGAATTTGGTGAAGGTTATGCTTTGCCTCATTTTGGTGCACGAGTGGTAATCGAAGTTAGTCTTACAGGAAGTAATGTCAGTTTTACTGGAATAATGGAAGAAAAAGAATCAGAGTTTGCAGTTCCTTTGAAATCTACTATTAAAGGTTTTTCTGAAAATGGAATGCTGTCTTTTGTGAAAACCTATCCTAAATATCCTAGAATAAAGGAACAAGGAAGTTCAGAATTAGTTTTTGAAAACGGAATACTCGAGATTGAACACCTAGGTTTTGTAGACGAAAAATTTAATGCTTTATATGGCGGTTGGTCGTTAAGAGAAGAGTTTGAAGTAGATGGTCATATTGAGGAGGATATACTTTATGGAACTTGGTTGTTGAAGAAAATACGCAATTAAATACTGAGCTCTATATTATTTAAATCCCATTTGAATAAAACACCTGCTAAAATGAAATTAGTGTATACAGATATGAAACTCTGCTTTTCATAGTGATTAAATTGTGTTAAAATTACTTATCTCAATTAAAACAACATGAAAATCTTAATTTTTTTTAACATGACAACAAGAGTTTACTTTAGCCAATATATTTGTTTACTGATATGTATATTTACTTTTTTCACAGGCTTTTCACAACACAAAACTGATGACTGGCAATTATTAACAAATACTCTTGAAAGCTCATCAAAAGAAACTTTCATGAATACATATCCAGAAAATTACCTTTCTTATTACATTGATTCTAATCAATTTTTATTAGCCTTAGATCAACTAGATCGTCAAGAAATTCAGATCCCTACGCCCAACGGAAGTTTTGAAACCTTTGTAATTAATACTTCTGTTATAATAGATAGTACGGTGGCACATTTATACACGATAAAGACGTACAGCGGTTATCAAAAAGATAACCCGAGTGTTCTTATAGCCTGTGACATAAGTGATGCTGGATTTCATGCTGCTGTTTATAAATCAACCGATAGTTATTTTATAACGCCTGCTTTTAAGAATAATCCTAATGACTTAATAGTTTATTATAAGAAAGATGAACTTAATAACGGTGTACAGTGTAATGCAAGTACTATAGATGTAGTAACTAGAACGATTGCAACTACTAACTTTAGAACTAAATCAGCCACGAGTAAAGAAACGTTTAGGCTAGCTATAGCTGCGTCTGGGGAATATTCACAACAATTCGGTGGTTCACCAGTTAGTATTACTGCGGTTTTAAATGCTTTGGCTTCTGGAGTTAATATGATAAACCCTATTTATTTAAGAGACCTTGGCGTTTCCTTTAACTTAGTAAGTAATGCTGCACTAGTTTTTACAGATCCTAATAGTGATCCATTTGACCCTAGCGGAACGAATTTACCACTTGAATCACATACAGCTTGTGTAAACGCTTTAACGGTTAATGGGTTTGATGTAGGTCATACTGTTTTATGGGCAAATATAGGTGGTGCAGCATTTATAGACACCACATGTTGGGATCAATGGAAAGGTCAAGGATATTCAGGAAATATTTCTAGTCTACAAACCTTATGGGTAGATTACGTAAGTCATGAGTTAGGTCATCAATTTGGTTCAGATCACAATTTTGCTTCCCAAGAATGTGGAACATCTGTAAATAATTTAAGATTCGAACCTGGTGAAGGATCGTCCATTATGGCTTATGCTGGTGTTTGTGGTCCAGTTCCTAGTTATTCAAACACTGCAGATCCATTTTTTCACTGGGCCTCTATTGATCAAATAAGAATGGCATTTACAAATTTCACTTCTTGCGCTGCTATGGATGCAACAGGAAACAGTGCAAATCCAGTTGCCAATGCAAACAATGACATTACCTTACCCAAAGGAACTCCTTTTATCTTAGTTGGGTCTGCAACAGATGCAAACGATCCTATAAATGCTTTATCTTATAATTGGGTTCAATATGATAGTGGTAGTATAGCTGTAAGTGGTTCACCAAATTGTAATTCTACTACTGCCCCACTTTTTCGTTATAGAGGTCCGACAGTTGAAAATTACCGCAGTTTTCCTCAGTATAGCGATATTCTTGCAGGAAATAATGATCAGATGTGGGAAAAATTACCTTGTACAGCAAGAACTATGAATTTCTCTCTTTTAGTTCGTGATAACAATACATCATTTGGTCGTATCCATGAAGATAAAAATGTTGTAACCGTTGCTAATACTGGTCCATTTGAAGTTGCAACTCCTAATGGTGGAGAATCATTAATGGGTAATGTTTCAAGCAATATTACATGGACCGTAAATGGAACTAATTCTCATTGCCCTAATGTGGATATTTTAGTGTCAACCGATGGAGGAAACACCTATACAATAGTTGCCGACGCTGTTGCTAACAGTGGTTCACAAAACATAATAATACCTAATGTTAATTCAACAATGGCGAGAGTTTTAGTGCGTTGTGATGTTGCTGGCGGATTTAGGTCTGCGTCAACTTTTTATGATGTTTCTAATGCAAACTTTACCATTATTGAAGATACAGCTAGTTTAGATAGTTTTGAGCTTCTAGGAATTACCATGTATCCTAATCCTGCCTCTGAATTAGTTACAATCAACCTCTCTAATAATGAGAAATTCAAATACAATCTATTCGATCTTAATGGAAAGAGGTTATACAATGGATATTTCAAGGAGTCAACCACAATAAACGTAAGTAACTTAAGCAGCGGCGTATACTTTTTACAATTAAAACAAGTGGATACTGGAAAGCTTTTAGTTCAAAAACTAGTTATTGATAATTAAATCTAAACTATATATGTTAAGTACACATCGATTTACATTTTCTGGAATTATTCTCGTTCTTACACTTGCATTTACCGGATGTTCTTCTATTAAACTTGATTCAAAAGATATAGAAATGAAGTATGTTAAATCAAAGGCTCGTTCCATGAATGAGCCTGATTTCACTATTGAACTTAAAGGTGATAGCGTTTATTATAACGGGATTGCAAATGTGGACTATTTAGGGAAAACTATTTATATTATTGATAATAAAACTCTTATAAAAATTAAAGAAGCCTTTAATAAAGCTCAATTTTCAGAAATGAAAGACAGTTACATAGGAAGATATAGAGATATTCCTAGGATTACGATTACCTACAACGATAAAGCAGTTACTTTTCAAGTAAAAGAAGCGACCTCTAAACTCATCAATTTGATGACTATCATTGAAAGCTATCTCTTACCCAAGTAAAATTCATTTAATCAATTACATGTCAACATATAACAATAAGTTTGACATTTTATAATTTAACAATCGATTTGTTATAAACCATTTCGTCTTGAATTAGTTGTTTTTTAATACAAATATCAGTCCAAGCATAGTGAAGACGATATTAAAACAGAGTTTAACTTAACTTAGATAAAATCAGTTTGATAAATGGTTTTAAATTATAACATCAACTTTTATTCTTCTCCTCAATCCACTGACTAAAATACTTTGTACTACTAAAAGCCTGTTGTTGCAGTAATTGCCCCATGAAGTTTTCTAATCGATGGCTTTCCATGTCTTTAGAAATGTGTTGAATTCTAGAGATAAAACCTTCTTTAAAAAGATTCAAACCAAATCGGTTTTGAAGGGTTTGAAAACCTTG
>JALZUY010000013.1 GCA_023301395.1 Nonlabens sp. | reverse complement strand
ATTTTCTCTTTATACGCTTTCGCGAAAGCGTAATAAAAACCACACTTTAAGGCTCTACTACCTCATAACAAAAACGTACCTTTGCAACCGCAAATAAAACAGCATGAGTATAGTAGCAATAGTAGGAAGACCTAACGTAGGTAAATCTACACTTTTCAATAGATTGATTCAAAGACGAGAAGCCATTACCGATGCGGTAAGTGGTGTGACTCGTGACCGTCATTATGGGAAAAGTGACTGGAATGGGAAAGAATTTTCTGTGATAGATACAGGTGGATATGTAGTAGGTAGTGATGATGTATTTGAGGCAGAGATTGATACTCAAGTGGAACTTGCCATTGACGAGGCAGACGTGATTCTTTTCATGGTAGATGCTGAGGATGGAATTACCGGAATGGATGAAGATGTCGCAAACTTGTTGCGTAAAGTGAAAAAACCAGTAGTTCTTGCTGTTAATAAGGTGGATAATCCTAAGCGTGAGCAAGATGCAGTTGAATTTTATAATCTAGGGCTAGGCGATTTCTTTACTCTTTCGAGTACAAGCGGAAGCGGAACTGGTGATATTCTAGACAAAATTGTTGAATTATTACCTGATACTCCTGTAAGAGAAGAGGATGATTTGCCACGATTTGCTGTAGTTGGAAGACCTAACGCCGGTAAATCTTCGTTTATCAATGCTCTAATAGGTGAAAATAGATATATCGTTACTGATATTGCTGGGACAACTAGAGATTCAATTGATACAAAATACAATCGTTTTGGATTTGAATTTAATCTAGTCGATACAGCTGGAATAAGAAGAAAGAAAAAAGTTAAAGAAGATCTAGAATTTTACAGTGTAATGCGCAGCGTACGTGCCATTGAGCATGCCGATGTTTGTATACTTATCCTTGATGCCACTCGTGGATTTGACGGTCAAGTACAAAATATATTTTGGTTAGCAGAGCGCAACCGTAAAGGAATTGTGGTACTGGTTAATAAATGGGATCTTGTAGATAAAGAGACTAATACTGCCAAAGAGTTTGAAGCACAAATCAGAAGGGAAATGGAGCCTTTTACAGATGTGCCAATCGTATTTATATCTGTGTTAAATAAGCAACGTATTTTCAAAGCAATTGAAACCGCTGTTGATGTATTTAAAAATAGAACTAAACGTATAAAGACTAGTGAGCTTAATGAAGTGATGTTGCCTTTGATAGACCATTATCCACCGCCATCATTAAAGGGTAAGTTTGTAAAAATCAAGTTTGTTACTCAATTACCTACACCACAGCCACAATTTGCGTTTTTCTGTAATCTTCCACAATATGTGAAAGAACCGTATAAGAGATATCTTGAGAATCAATTGAGACAAAAATTTGATTTTCATGGTGTACCGATTAGTGTATACATGAGAAAGAAATAATTTAATATTTAAAAAGACCAGCATTTGCTGGTCTTTTTTATTTGTAAACAATCTGAATAGAGCTGGCACTATAATTTTCAAATAACTTTAACGTTCAAGTTGCGAGATGTAAGTAATTTCATCTCACTAGCTAACTAAACTATGAAAAGAGGATTATTAACAGCAATAGCAATTCTTGCTATGGCGATAGTACACGCACAAAAATTTGAAATAAAAGGAATTGTCCAAGATTCAATAAGTAAAGAACTCTTGCAAAGTGCTACTGTATTTCTAGAAAGTAAAAAAGACTCCATTCTTATTTCCTATTCTATTACAGACGAGCAAGGCGCTTTCAAACTTATAGGTAATACAGCAGTAGAAGAATTTAATTTCTTTACCTCATTTACAGGTTATAAAGAATTTAGTAAAGCAATCACATTTAAAGATGGCCGCACTATTGATTTAGGAACAATAGCATTATCCAGTGATGTAGAATTTCTTGAAGGAATCATTGTTAACGCTCGCAAAGCTCCCATAACCGTAAAACAAGATACTTTAGAGTTTAATGCAAAGTCCTTCAATACTAAGGCCGACGCTAATCTGGAAGATGTCATTAAGGAATTACCTGGAGTAGAAATTGATAAGGACGGAAAAATTACTGTAAATGGTAAAGAGGTTTCTAAAATTCTTGTAAATGGTAAAGAGTTTTTTGGAAACGATCCTCAAGTAGCTTTGAAAAATTTACCCAAAGAGATTATAGATAAGATCCAGGTGACAGAGTCTAAAACAGAGGAGCAAAAGGCAAATGGTGAAGCTGGTGATGCAAATGTGAGTGAAATCAATATTACCATTGATGAAGATAAAAATAAAGGCTGGTTTTCTCGATTGACGGCAGGAGCTGGAACAGACGATCGATACTCTGCCAGTGGAATTGTGAATTATTTTAAAGACTCTTTTAGATTAAGTGTTCTAGGAAGTTCTAATAATATCAATAGTCCGGGATTCTCGTTTGATGAGATTTATGATGCGATGGGAAGTAGTGCCTATTCCATTTCTCGTAATTCAAATGGAAGCTTTGGAATTAATGGTGTAAGTTTTGGTGGTTCAGGAGGAATAACTTCTAGTAGATCTGCAGGGTTAAGTCTTGCAAATGAATGGGATGAAAAAGTGGATCTTACAGGAAGTTATTTTTATGGTAGTAATGACACAGAGTCTGCTACAGATAATAGAACAACAACATTTTTACCAGATCGCGAATTCACAACAATTTCTTCAACTAGAGGTAGAAACATAGGAGATTCTCATAGATTAAATTCAAGAGTAGAAGTAAAATTGGACACACTTACCACTATAAGCATAGAGCCTAGTTATAGTCAAGGAGTTAATAATAGTCAGAGTGATCGAGTGTCGAGAACTTCAGATACTAGCGGTCAGGAAATTGATTTCGAGACTTCCAATAATTCAGATTCAGATAATTACAACGCAGGAGCAAATCTATATTTCAGTCGAAGGTTTAAGAAAAAAGGGAATTCCATTTCTATGTACACGACGGTAAATGTGAACGAGTCAGAATCTATAAATGACTTCTTTTCGGAACGAGTGATTTCAAATAACGGTATCATTAATTCTACAGAAACGCAAAATCAGGTCATTAATCAAGACTCTAAAGGGACTGGTTTTTCTGTTTCTCCGCGCTGGCGTAAATCCTTAAGTGAGGACTATGGTTTAAATTTGGGTTATAGGTTATCTGCAAATCATAATGAACAAAACCGCAGTGTTTTTGATAGAGATCCAGTCACTGGCGAGGCAACTCTGTTTAATGCTGGATTGAGTAATGACTTTGAGTCAGATAATACGCAGCACAGACCTACTGTAGGAATAGTGTATTCCAAAGATAAATTTAGATGGGAAGTTACTGCTGGGTTATTGTATCAAACTTTGAATACCAATACCTCTTCTGGAATTATTGGTAACTATTCATTTGCAAATGAAGTTGTTGCGGTTCAATCAGGTTTAAAAACTACCAATGCAACTACCACTAAATATAACAACAAGATAAACACGATTATATCCTCAAGATCTTTGGCAAGAAACAATGAAGTTCGACCAACAAATTCTTCTCTAGAATTGAACCAAGGAAATGTATCAATTGCAACTACTAATTTGATAGAAAATGAAACCCTAGATAAGGTGAATACTTTATCAATGACATATGTGCAATCAATGGAAAATCATTCTGATCATATGCTGAATACAAGAGTGACCATACCAGATGAAGATGATGATGGGGAAGATGATTTGCCGACAATCACCAACAACGGATATTTCCTAAGTGCCAATACAACTTATGGTTTTAGTGATTTTTCTAGAAATGGAAATGAAATTGCTGAATTTTTAAATCAATTTGAAAATGGGGTAGACCATGTTGGGATTAATTTTAATATCTATAAGCGAGTCAATCAATTTTCATTTTTCACAGGAATTGCGATAGATCAACACACTTCACTTTTTGAATATGAGGATGCATTTGAAATAGAAAGAGAAGAAAATGTAGTGGTTGAACAACATTTTTTCAGATCAGGAGCTGTGAATAATATTGAAGAATTGCAGCAATTACAAACTGATGTAAACGTCCAATCTAAACTATGGCAAAAATATCAAACGCTTTCAATTCCTTTAGGAGTTGCTTATCATGTTGAATTGGCTAAAAAATGGTCGCTACAAAATGACTTTGCAGTAACGATTA
>JALZUY010000012.1 GCA_023301395.1 Nonlabens sp. | reverse complement strand
CGATCTGGAATATTTTGATCACATGCCAGTTCATAATCTTTACGAGTACATGGTAATAACGTATCTTGTTTTAGTTTATTATTAACGTTTGTAATAAAAGGCAATTCAATCCACCATCTACCAGTAATACTGGACCTATAGAAGGTTAAAACCTCCTCACCAACAGGCACATTATACTTCAAACAGCCCTTTTCTATATCTACAGGATGCTCTCCAGCCCTATAATTATAACCTTCGATGAAATACCATATCATTTCAGCGATTAGCTGTGAACCGGTATATGAAGGTTCTATGGGGATTTCAAAAACCCCAAAAACTTTTGTACGATCACTTATTCCTGCATATCTTGACAAACTACATATTTGCTTACCACTTAGTCCGTTTGGATTTGCTTTCGCAAAAGCGGTATCACCAGCCTTTACAACAGCCATATCAACACCTACCACATCTGCATCGCGCATTACAGGCTCAGCTTGCCTCATATCATCATCCAGCAGCCCTAATCGGGTTGCGTCAAAGTACATGCGTTCTAACAATTCAATTTCATCCTGACTATTATAATAAGTCTGAAAACCTAGATTACTATAATTAAATAAATTATAAGGCTGGTCTGTCACCATTTTCCCTACATAACTGCGAGAGGAAATAGGACGCTCTATATCACCTAAGTCAAATCTACAATCTACATTGACTACATTAATCATATAATGAATATTATCAAATGCTCTATAAATAGGATATATCAAGTCTTGACTACCACCTAAATAAATAGGAATGATTTTTTTAATCAATAACTGAGAAGTCAATTGTTTGAGCACATAATACGTATCCTCGACAGTTTCTCCAGGATGAATATCTCCTAAATCCACCATGTCGAGCGACCAGTTTCCTGGAAACAGTTCATAGAACTGCTTTCTTACATGGTCTAAACTCTGAATTTGCAACAACGCATTTTCATCACGGCGATTTTCCAAAACACCGATTAAAACCATGTGAACTCCTTCTAAATTAGGCAGTCCTGTATGGTCCGTATGAATTTCAATCACATTACCTATAGTATGTTGAGGCTGCAGCATCGCATGAGCTTGTGCAGAATCACTAACTGGTTTTAAAAACTCAAAGGCCATGTGCTATTACTTCTTGGTCGTTTTCTTTTTAGCAGCTGGTTTTTTCTTAGCAGCAGTTTTCTTTTTAGGAGCTTTTTTTGCTACGAGTTCGATCGCTTTCTCTAAAGTTATAGAAAGTGGATCGATTGTTTTTGCAAGTTCAACCTTAGTCTTTCCTTTAATAACATTATGTCGTCCCCATCGTGCTTTCTCAATTCTGATTCCTTCATCTTCCCAATTGACAATCAATTTATCCTTTTCTTTCTGAATTTTATCTTTAATCAATTGCTCAATATCGTCATTTGATAAGTTATCAAAATCGTATTTTTTATTTACAGAAATAAACATTCCAGCCCATTTAATAAAAGGGCCAAATCGACCTACGCCTTTTGTAACAGGTTGCTCATCATACAAGTATATAGGAGCATCTGCTTTTTCTTTCATTTGAATAAGCTCTCCAGCTCTTTCAAAAGTAAGTGTCATAGGATCATCTCCTTCTTCTAAGGAAACAAACGTTTTCTCATTGAATTTCACATAAGGACCAAAACGTCCTTGATTCACCTCAACTGGAAATCCATTATATTCTCCTACAGTTCTAGGTAGTTTAAATAAATCCATCACTTCTTCTAGCGTGATTGTATTTAATGACTGAGATGGTAATAAACTTGCAAATTGTGGCTTCTCTTCATCCTCCACCGTTCCTATTTGCGCCATAGCTCCAAAACGACCTAAACGTACACTAATAGGTTTTCCTGTTTTAGCGTCAGTACCAAGAACACGTTCTCCTACTTCACGCTCTGCATTTTCTGCTACGTCTTGTACTGTAGGATGAAAACCTTTATAAAAGTGGCTCATCATATCAGTCCACTCTTCTTTACCTTCGGCAATATTATCAAAGGATTCTTCTACCTTGGCCGTAAAATTATAATCCAATACATTGCTGAAATGCTCTACAAGAAAGTCATTCACAACGCGACCTACATCTGTTGGGACTAGTTTTCCTTTATCTGCTCCAGTTTTTTCAGTAAGCTCATTTTCCTTAATCGTATCCTTAGCAAGAGTTAATTGAACATAAGCTCTTTCACTACCTTGAGAGATACCTTTTTCTACGTACTTTCTATTCTGGATTGTAGTAATAGTAGGTGCATAAGTAGATGGTCTACCTATACCTAACTCTTCTAACTGCTTAACTAGCGAGGCTTCAGTAAAACGATATGGTGGTCGAGTGAAACGCTCTGTAGCGGTGATTTTTTTACTTAATAAATCCTGACCAACGGTTAATGCCGGCAATAAGCCTTGTTGTTCTAGATCTTCATCATCAGTACTCTCAAGGTATACTTTTAAGAATCCTTCAAATTTCACGATCTCTCCACTAGCTGTGAATTTCTTTTCATGTGTATTTGCAGTTATAGATACGTTTGTACGTTCTAATTGCGCATCACTCATTTGACTAGCGATTGCACGTTTCCAAATTAATTCATATAAACGTGTTTGATCTCTATCTAATCCAGCGCTATGTACTGCAAAGTCTGTAGGTCTAATCGCTTCATGAGCTTCTTGAGCACCTTTTGACTTTCCTTTGTAGTTACGTTCTTTATGGAATTTCTCTCCATAAGCACTTTCTATTTCAGCTTTTGCACCGCTTTTTGCTTCATTACTCAAGTTCACAGAATCTGTCCTCATGTAAGTAATAAGTCCAGCTTCATACAATCGTTGTGCAAGTTGCATAGTGCGACTTACATTGTAGAATAACTTACGAGAAGCCTCTTGTTGTAAAGTTGAGGTTGTAAATGGTGGAGCAGGACTCTTTTTTGCAGGTTTTTTAACTAAATCGCCTACTTCAAATTTTGCGCCTTTATTTAATTCAAGGAAACTCTGTGCCTCTTTAAGAGAGTTTAAGTTTCCAGGTAATTTTGCTTTTAATAAACTTCCTTCTTTGGTTGTAAAATCTGCGTCTATTCTAAAGAAATTATCACTTTTAAAGTTAACAATCTCATTTTCACGCTCTACTATTAAACGTACTGCAACCGACTGTACACGACCAGCACTTGCACCACCTTTTACTTTTCTCCATAAAATAGGGGAGATTTCATAACCTACAATACGGTCAAGAATACGTCTTGCTTGTTGCGCATTTACAAGATCATAATCAATCTGGCGTGGATTTTCAATTGCTTTTTGAATAGCGCCTTTTGTAATTGCGTTAAACACAATACGTTTGGTTTTCTCTTTTTTAAGATCCAACTGTTCTGCAAGGTGCCATGCAATAGCTTCTCCTTCTCGATCCTCATCACTCGCTAGCCATACCATTTCAGCATCGGCAGCCATTTTTTTGAGTTTCTTAACGAGGTCTTTCTTATCTGAGTTGACTACATAGTTAGGCAAGAAATCCTTGTCTACGTCTACACCTAATTCTTTAGATGGTAGGTCAGCAATATGACCAAAACTAGATGCTACTTTATAGTCTTTACCTAAGAATTTTTCTATGGTTTTTGCCTTTGCAGGCGACTCTACTATTACAAGATTCTTTGCCATTCAGATTTGAATTTTTGGAATGCAAAGGTATGTGTATTTTTTTTTAATCCTACAAATAACTGTAAACCAATAATTTAAATCAATCAATCAATTCACAATCAGTTCAAAATAGGCAGGTTATATAATAAGGACAAGAAAAATTGATAAAAGCTCTTTTGAAAATTAATACTTTAAGTAGTTTAAGTGGCGTTTGTAGGCACGCTTTCGCGAAAGCGTAATTAAATCAATCATTAATATGACAATGTGTCACCAAATGGTCAAAATTAGTATCTTTGCACACTTATTAATGGAGTTACTGTAGATGGAAAAGATTATAGAAGAAGAAAAACAAGGAACGACCATACAGCTGGAGAAAAACAGCAAGAATAGTCGCAAGTTATTTATAGAAAGTTATGGTTGCCAGATGAATTTCTCAGACTCTGAGATTGTCGCATCCATACTTGCTAAGGAAGGTTTCAATACTACAAATATACTTGAAGAAGCTGACCTAGTTCTAGTTAACACTTGCTCGATAAGAGACAAGGCAGAACAAACCGTACGTAAACGTCTCGAAAAATACAATCGAGTAAAAGAACGCAAGAATCCTAACATGAAAGTAGGAGTTCTAGGTTGTATGGCTGAGCGCTTGAAAGCAAAATTCCTTGAGGAAGAGAAAATCGTAGACATGGTAGTAGGACCAGATGCTTATAAGGACCTACCTAATCTAGTTGCCGAGATTGATGAAGGACGCGATGCTGTAAACGTTCTTCTTTCTAAAGAAGAGACCTATGGCGACATCGCACCTGTACGATTGAATTCTAATGGTGTTACTGCATTTGTTTCCATCACTCGTGGTTGTGATAACATGTGTACGTTTTGCGTAGTTCCATTTACACGTGGTCGTGAACGTAGTCGCGATCCTCAAAGTATTCTTGGAGAAATAAGCGATCTAGTTTCTAAAGGATTCAAAGAGATTACTCTTCTAGGGCAAAATGTAGATTCATATTTATGGTATGGCGGTGGCTTGAAAAAAGATTTTTCAAAAGCGACACCTATGGCTCAAGCTACAGCAGTAGGATTTTCTCAACTATTGCATCAGGTAGCAGCAGCGCAACCTGATTTAAGAGTTCGCTTTTCAACGAGTAATCCACAAGACATAAGTGATGACGTACTACATGCGATTGCTGAGCATAGAAATATTTGTAATTACATCCACTTGCCTGTACAATCGGGAAGCAACAGGATATTAAAAGAAATGAATCGATTACATACTCGTGAAGAATACATGAGTCTTATCGATCGCGTTCATGCTATTATTCCTGAATGTTCTGTTTCTCAAGATATGATTACCGGTTTCCCTACGGAGACTGAAGAAGATCATCAAGACACCTTAAGTCTTATGGAGTATGTAAAATATGATTATGGATTCATGTTTACATATTCAGAACGACCAGGAACAATGGCTGCTCGTAAAATGGAAGATGATGTTCCAGAGGAAACTAAAAGTCGCAGACTTAATGAAATTATAACCGTACAACGTCGTACTGGACTTGAGCGTGCGCAATACTTTATAGGGAAAACGGTAGAATGCCTTATTGAAAAGGAGTCTAAAAAATCTGATTTAAAATGGGCTGGCCGTAATACACAAAACTATGTAGCGGTATTCCCTAAAGAAAATTATAAAGTAGGTGAATTTGTAAATGTTAAGATTACTGATTGC
>JALZUY010000011.1 GCA_023301395.1 Nonlabens sp. | reverse complement strand
CGATTTCTTAAGAAATCGCCTTTTTTTATATAAAATAGTTGTTGAATTATTTCAATTTCTTTTTCACTTCTATTTCTCTGAAACATTCAATAACATCACCTTCTTGTAAGTCATTGTAGTTCTTGATTTGCATACCACATTCATAGCCTTTTGCAACCTCTTTCACATCATCCTTAAATCTCTTTAAAGCAGATAATTCACCGGTATACACTACTACACTATCACGTATCAATCTTACACCACTCGCACGATAGATTTTACCATCAGTAACCATACAACCTGCAATAGTACCAACTTTAGATATCTTGAATGTCGCTCTAATCTCTGCATTACCAGTAATCTCTTCTTTCAACTCTGGAGAAAGCATTCCTTCCATCGCATCTTTAAGATCATTAATAGCATCATAGATAATAGAATACATACGGATATCAACTTCTTCCTGCTCTGCAACAGATCTTGCATTACCTTGAGGTCTTACATTAAACCCAATCACAATAGCGTCAGAAGCTGATGCTAGTAGAATATCACTTTCAGTTATAGCTCCTACTGCTTTGTGTATAATATTAACCTGAATTTCTTCAGTAGATAATTTCTGGAAAGAATCTGTAAGTGCTTCAACAGAACCATCAACATCTCCTTTAAGAATTAAGTTTAATTCCTTAAAGTCTCCTAATGCAATACGACGACCGATTTCATCAAGAGATAACGTTTTCTGAGTTCTTACTGATTGTTCACGTTGTAATTGAGTACGTTTAGAAGCAATATCCTTAGCTTCTTTTTCATCTTCAAAAACATTAAACTTATCACCAGCTGTAGGTGCACCATCTAAACCTAACAATGACACTGGAGTAGAAGGACCAGCAACTTGAACGTTATTACCACGCTCATCTTGCATAGCCTTAATCTTACCATGATTACGTCCAGCAAGAACATAATCACCTATTCTCAATGTACCAGCTTGAACTAATACTGTAGAAACATAACCACGACCTTTATCAAGGAATGCCTCTACTACTGTTCCAACTGCTGGTTTATCTGGGTTTGCTTTAAGATCCAGAAGCTCTGCCTCTAGCAACACTTTTTCTAATAACTCTTCAACACCTAGACCTGTTTTTGCAGAGATATCATGGGACTGGATTTTTCCACCCCAATCTTCTACAAGCAAATTCATTTGTGCTAGTTTTTCTTTTATTCTTTCAGGATTTGCTGCGTCTCTATCTATTTTGTTTATTGCAAATATGATAGGTACTCCAGCTGCCTGTGCGTGACTTATTGCTTCTTTAGTTTGAGGCATCACATCATCATCTGCTGCAATAACAATTATTGCAAGGTCAGTTACCTGCGCCCCACGAGCTCTCATCGCTGTAAAGGCTTCGTGACCAGGAGTATCTAAAAACGCGATTTTTTGACCACCTTTTAACTCTACACCATATGCTCCGATGTGTTGCGTAATTCCACCGCTTTCACCTGCAATCACGTTTTCTTCACGTATATAATCTAGTAAAGAAGTTTTACCGTGATCAACGTGTCCCATAACAGTAACGATAGGTGCGCGAGTACTTAAATCTTCCTCTTTATCTACAACTTCAGTAATACTTTCTTCAATGTCTGCATTTACGAACTCTACATCAAATCCAAACTCCTCAGCTACGATAGATATCGTTTCTGCATCAAGTCTTTGATTCATTGTTACCATCATACCTAATGACATACAAGCACCAATAACTTGGTTAACTGCAACATCCATCATCGTTGAAATATCACTTACTGTAACAAATTCAGTTACTTTTAAGATTTTCTCTTCAGAGTCTGCTTGTTCCTGAGCTTCCACTTTTTCTCTGTGAGTATCTCGCTTATCACGACGATATCTTGCTGCCTTAGACTTAGAAGATTTACCTTGAAGTTTTTCAAGAGTTTCTCTAACCTGCTTCTGAATCTCTTCCTCAGTAGGTTCTGCTTTAACAATAGGTGTACGTTTTTGAACAGGACCACGACGATTACTTCCACCGCGATTATTTCCTCCAGGACCTGAAGAACCAGGTGCCTTTGTAATTCTTTTACGCTTCCCTTTTCTTGGATCTTCCTTTTTCTTAGGCTTTTTAAATTGAGAAAGATCAATTGTTTTACCAGTAACCTTAAGTCCACCAAGTTTTTTATACTCCGTTTTTATTTTCTCAGGCACCACATTACCTTCAGCATCAAGAACTGGAGCAGCTTCAACAGCAACAGCTTCAACAGGAGCCGTTTCTTTTGAATCTACAATCTTTTCTACCGCTGAAATTTCCTTTTCTTTTGCTTTAGAAACTACCGTTTCTTTCTTTACTGCTGGTTTTTCAGCCTTAGGCTTTTCAACACCAACAGCTTTCTTTTTGACTGCAGGCTTCTTTTTAGGTTCAAGATCAATCTTACCTTTTACCTTAGTCTCCTGAACCTTGGGCCTATTAGAAACCACTTCAGGTTCTGAACTTATCACAGGTGCAGAAACTTCAATTTCCTTTTTAGTCTCAACAAGCTTTTCAACTTTTGCTTTCTCTGGAGTTTTAACACCACCGGACAAATCAACTGTTCCTACTTGTTTAGGACCATCAAGAGTAGCTTTGGCTTTGATTACCTCTTGCCTTTTTTGCTTCTCTTCCTGTTCTTTTTCACGTCGTTCACGCAGTTCTTCTTGCTCTTTACGACGCTCTTTGCCTACTTCCTTAGAAGCGACCTTTTTACTTTTATCAGTTTGAAACTCGTCTGCTAATGCTTTGTACACATCTGCATCGATTTTTGTGGTAGGTCTAGCCTCTATCTCAATTCCTTGAGAGGATAAATGCTCCACAGCACGATCCAGAGAGATATTAAATTCTCTCAGCACCTTATTGAGTCTCATGTTTTTTACTTCGGCCATAAATGGTTATGGATTGACTTTTATTTTAACTAATCTTCAAATTCTGATTTAAGGATATTAACAACCGCAATGACTGTTTCTTCCTCTAAATCGGTACGCTTTACTAAATCAGCAACATCTTGTTCAAGAATACTCTTTGCAGTATCTAAACCAATCTTACTGAATTCTTCAATAATCCATGACTCGATTTCATCGCTAAACTCAGTAAGTTCAACATCTTCATCTGATCCATCTCTTATTACATCTATTTCATAACCGGTTAATTTACCAGCTAATCTAATGTTGTGTCCTCTTCTTCCTATTGCTTTTGAAACCTCTTCAGGATTCAACTTTACTTCTGCTTTTTTAGTCTCCTCATTTATTTCCATGGAAATAATTTTGGCAGGACTAAGTGCTCTTGCAATGTATAGTTGGGTGTTTGCCGTCCAATTGATTACATCAATGTTCTCATTACCTAATTCTCTCACAATACCGTGAATACGAGAACCTTTCACACCAACACAAGCTCCTACTGGATCTATACGATCATCATAACTATCTACAGCTACTTTTGCCTTTTCTCCTGGTTCACGCACTACAGCTTTAACCGTAATCAAACCATCAAAAACCTCAGGTATTTCTTGCTCAAACAATTTCTCTAAGAACTTAGGAGAAGTACGAGAAAGTATAATATTAGGCTTATTACCTCTTAATTCTACGCTCTCAATAATCCCTCTTACATTCTCTCCTTTTCTAAAGAAGTCAGAATTAATCTGACGATCCTTAGGCATAATGATTTCGTTTCCTTCATCATCTAAAAGGATAATAGCTCTATGACGAATATGATGCACCTCAGCACTATACAACTCGCCTTCTAACTCTTTAAAATGCTTATATATGTTTGTATTATCATGCTCATGAATTTTTGCGATAAGATTTTGTCTTAACGCAAGGATAGCACGTCTTCCTAGCTGGACAAGCTTCACTTCTTCAGCAACATCTTCACCTACTTCATAATCTGGTTCAATTTTGCGAGCTGCGGCTAGTTCAATTTCTGAATTATCATCTTCTACTTCACCATCTGCAACCACGACGCGATTACGCCAGATCTCTAAATCCCCTTTGTCTGGATTAATAATAATATCAAAGTTATCGTCATCGCCGTACTTTCTTTTGAGAGCACTTCTAAAAACGTCTTCTAAGATCGCCATCAACGTGACGCGATCTATCATTTTATCATCTTTAAACTCAGAAAAAGACTCGATCAATGCGAGATTTTCCATATTCACTTATTAATTAAATGTTATAACAACTTTTGCTTGTTTAATGTCGTCATAAATGATCGACCACTCTTTATCTACTGTCACTTTACCTTTACCAATCGGTTTTGGCTCACGAGCTTTCCACTGGATTGTCACTCCTTCATCATCTGCTTTTACAAGTTCTCCAGTTTCTTTCTTTTTCTCTCTATCAATCACCTCTAGCTGTCTACCTACGTTTCTTTTAAACTGTCTAGGAAAACTTAGTGGCGCACTTGCACCACAACTAGCAACTTCAAGTGAGAAATCTATCTCATCACGGTCTAGATTATGCTCTACTGCTCTAGAAACAAAAATACAATCCTTTACAGTAACTCCTTCATCTCCATCAATGATAACTTTAATCTCATTGGCGCCATCTATAGACATATCCATAAGGAACAAATCTGGTCGTTCTTCAAAGGCGTCATCTAACAGGTCTTGTACTTTTTCTTTCAGCATATTTTATAAAAAGAGGGGACATCTGTCCCCTCATATTGTTTAAATACTTTGCAAATATACTACTTTTTTAGGCTTTTGCAAGCGATAATTATCACTGTGAGCTTGAAACAGAATTACTTATATTTATAACTCAAAATCATAACTCATGAAAAAAATAATAGTCCCAACTGATTTTTCAGAACAAGCAGATAACGCACTTCGCGTTGCAGCAGATATAGCACGTGAAAACAACGGAGAAATTTTCCTGCTTCACCAACTAGACTTACCTCTTCATCTTGCAAATAATGCCAGCTCTAATCTACCTGAAGCTGTATTTTTCATGAAACTTGCCAAAGAAAAATTTGATAATGTTTTAAAAGCAGATTACCTAGACGGTGTCACAATTCATGGAGATGTGGAAACTGGAGCGGCGTTTAGTGGTATTATGGATACTGTTAAAAGGCATAAAGCTGACCTCATAGTTATGGGAAGCCATGGAACAAGCGGAATGAAAAATGTTTTTGTAGGTTCAAATGCTGAAAAAGTGGTTCGCAACTCTGAGATACCCGTTTTAGTAATCAAGGATCGTAAGAAGAGACTTGACGTGAACGACTTTGTTTTTGCAACGGATCTTGACCCAGAATCTAATGGTGCTTTGCAAGAAGCTGCGAAATTTGCAAAAAATACAAAATGTAATTTGCACTTATTATATGTCAATACACCTTCTAACTTTTTAAATTCTCAAAAAGCAGAACAAAAAGTAAAGGATTATCTTAAAAATGTTAATGTGGAACCTACAGATTTCACAATCTACAATGACTTCTCTATTGAAGAAGGTGTTTTCAACTTCACTAAAGATATCAAAGGTGATTTAATAGGCATGGCGACTCATGGACGCCGTGGCATATCGCACTTCTTCAATGGTAGTGTGAGTGAAGATATAGTAAATCATTCTTCCTTACCTGTAGTAACCTTTAGAATCAAATAAGATTGATTATTTCGCTTTCGCGAAAGCTGACTTTTCAAAAGCATCTTTGTAATGAAGATGCTTTTTTATTAAAAA
The DNA here is from genome assembly GCA_023301395.1 of Nonlabens sp. Lineage (GTDB taxonomy): Bacteria > Bacteroidota > Bacteroidia > Flavobacteriales > Flavobacteriaceae > Nonlabens. Next base: position 5,166 of record JALZUY010000011.1, on the reverse strand, counting down.
AATGAGAATTTGTTCCACAAAAAAATCCTAACTCAATGAAGAGTCAGGATTTACGAGTTGTCCCACTAGGACTCGAACCTAGAATGACGATACCAAAAACCGGAGTGTTACCATTACACCATGGGACAAAATCGGACGCAAATTTAAAACAAATTCCAATTTGAGCAAATAGAAATGAGTTTTTTTATCAATTTATATCAATTTAAAAAAATAGAACGTTAATTAAAGTCACTAACAGAGTCCGACTTATATCTAACTGAGTTAGTTAAGATCATTAATGAAAATTAGACATATTAATATTATTTTCGCCTGAGTTAATAACTACTATGAAATTGAACTACAATCAACTTAATAAAATAATAGGCTGGGCAGTATTTGCTATAGCGCTAGTCACCTACTGGCTTACTGTTGAACCTACTGTGAGCTATTGGGATGCTGGAGAATATATCGCCACATCATCTGGACTGCAAGTGGGTCATCCACCTGGAGCGCCGTTATACCAAATGCTAGGTGCGTTTTTCTCCATGTTTGCACTCGACAAAAGCCAGATTGCTTATATGGTTAACTTAATGTCTGTATTTTCAAGTGCCTTTGCGATTTTATTCATGTTCTGGTCACTCACTCTTTTACTGAAAAGACACATTTTAAAAGGAGTAAGCAATGATATAATGGTACTAGGTGCTGCTGCGATAGGTAGTCTTGCTTATGCTTTTTCAGATAGTTTTTGGTTCAACGCCGTTGAGGCCGAGGTTTATGCTCCTGCAGCTTTATTAATGAGCGCCTTATTTTATATGGGGTTATTATGGGAACGTGACATGCATTTACCACGCGGTAATAAATGGCTGGTTCTTATATCATTTGTGGTTGGTCTTTCTTTTGGAGTTCATTTCATGGGAATACTCACCATTCCTGCTATAGGATTATTATGGTATTTTAAACACTATAAAAAAATTACTGTTACAAATTTTGTAATCGCAAATATTGCTGTAGTTGCAGTTTTACTTTTTGTTTTCAAGTTACTACTGCCTTACACATTGTCAATCTTTGGATACATGGAAGTGTTCTTTGTGAATGACATTGGTTTACCATTTAACTCAGGTTCAATTATCATGTTATTGCTGGTTGTAGCTCTTTTTGTTTTTCTTATTCGTTTTTCGCAAAAGCATAATAAACCACTTCTCAACACCATTACGCTATGTGTAATGTTCATACTTATAGGATTCTCTTCATGGACCATGTTACCTATAAGAGCAAACGCTGGAACAACTATTAATGAAAATAATCCTAATGATGCACGAGCTCTACTAGCTTATTATAATCGTGAGCAATATCCAGCTCCAGCTTTATTTTATGGAGAAGCCTTTACAGACATGTATGCAGGACTGGATCCAGATAATCCATACCTAGATGAAAAGCCTAAGTATGAGAAGAATCATGAACTAGGTAAATATGTAATTGTAAATAATTATACTAATTCTCTTCAAAACACGCATGACGACCATAAAGGTCTTTTCCCTAGAATGACCGACCCTTCTAGAGCTAGCAATTATATCGATTTCATGGGTGGTGTGAATTATCACATCAAACCAGAGTTTGAGAACAATGAAGAACTACTAGCTGTTCTTGCAGATTATAAACGTAATTATGACAATAGCAGGATTGATTCTAAGGAGTATATAGATTTTTTAATTCAGCTTAGAGAAGCTGTGGTTATTGAAAAGCCTAATGGTCTTGATAATGCATCTTACTTCCTTAATTATCAAGTACAATATATGTACATGAGGTATTTCATGTGGAATTTTACAGGTAGACAAAATGATATTCAAGGTGAAGGTGGTGCTTTTAATGGTAACTGGATCAGTGGATTTTCATTCATAGATGAGATACGCTTGGGAAATCAGGATAATCTTTCTGAGGATATGATGAATAATAAAGGTCGCAACACCTATTTCTTCTTACCTCTTATCCTAGGATTAATAGGAATGATTTTTCACGCTAGAAAGGATTTAAAATCCTTTTATGTGACTTTAGTTCTTTTTCTTTTTACAGGGTTAGCAATTATAGTTTACTTGAACCAAAGTATGTATCAAGTAAGAGAAAGAGATTATGCTTATGTAGGATCTTTTCTAGTGTTTGCTATGTGGATAGGAATGGGCGTTTATGCCATTTATGAAGGTGTGAAAAACACTATCTCATCAAAAATTGCTCGACCTCTAACACTTCTAGTCTGTTTTATGGCTGTTCCTTTTTTAATGGCATTTCAAAACTGGGATGATCATGATCGATCAGGAAAATACACAGCACTTTCAAGTGCTAGAAAATACTTAGACAGCTGTTTACCCGACGCTCTTATTTTCACCATAGGTGATAATGACACTTTCCCACTGTGGTATTTACAAGAAGTGGAAGGCTATCGTACAGATGTGCGTGTAGTGTGTACTTCACTTCTCGCTACAGACTGGTACATGGACGATATGAAGAAGGAAGCATGGAAAAGTAATCCTGTGCCATCTACTCTTACTCATGATAAATATACTTATGGTACTCGAGATGCATTGTGGTATGCAGACAAAGAACGAGTTTCTCAACGTACTGGTGGTAAAAGCTCACTACCAGACACTCTTGACTTAAAAGACTGGATGCAATGGGTTGCTAGCGATAAAGAGATCACTCAAGAGCAAATGCGTAACGAACACTGGGAACATACATTCCCAACTAAATTTATACGCATACCTGTCGATAAAGAAGCTGTTCTTAAAAATGGAGTTGTTCCTCAAAAAGATGCTGACCAGATTGTAGATGAAATAGTTATTGAGATCAATAGCAGTCTCGTTTACAAGAATAGAATGTTCATGCTGGACATTATTAATGCAAATAACTGGGAAAGACCTATCTACTTCTCTGGTGGCGCATTTGGTGATGATGATTACATATGGATGAAAGATTATCTGCAATTAGACGGTTGTGCTTTCAGACTACTACCGATTAAATCAGAACCAGAAAATCCTCGTGATCCATTTGACATGGGACGTATCGATGCAAATAATAGTTATGAAATCCTAAAAAAATGGGATTGGGGAAATAGTGGTGATCCAGATATATACTATGACGTTGAAACAAGACGTAATAGTGTAGGATATCGTAGTAATATTACTCGAGTTGCAGAGGCACTTACTAAAGCAGGTGACTACAATAGAGCTGAAGAGATTCTAGATCTAGGAATGGAGAAAATGCCATTGGATCTTTTTGGTCATTACTCTATGATTGAACCATTTGTAAATGGATACTACGAAGTTGAAAAAACAGATAAAGCTCGTGATTTACTGGATCGTGTTATCTTAAAATATCAAGATGAAATTGACTTCTATAAATCTCTAGATCTTGATCAACGTAGAACAAATTACTCTGACATCATCGCAGCAGTAGAAAGATATAGAAGCTTGGTGGAATCGGCGATATTCTATGAAGATGATCTGATGGTTCAAAAACATAAAGACGTTTTTAATCAATATGTTCTAGAATTCACACAATTCTATAGTGCTGAAGAAACAATAGGTAGTGAAAGCAGATCACAAACTCCTACTGAAGGTTTAGATAATATTTTTCAAGAAGCTACTGATAACATAGAGACGGAAGATATTATAGAAACCAGGCCTCAAGACACACCTTAAAAATGCACTGGTATCCTGACACTATTAGAGATTGGTTCTCCAGTCTATTTTCAGGATACTTGTGGCATGGTTCACGTCTAGATAAGACTGTTTATCTCACTTTTGATGATGGACCTCATCCAGAGGTAACACGCTTTGTTATTAACGAACTCAAAAAGTATTCATTTAAAGCTACTTTTTTTTGCATAGGTGATTGTGTTGAAAAACATCCTGAAGTTTATCAGGAACTACTGCAATCAGAGCACGCAATAGGAAATCACACTTTTCACCACCTCAACAGTTGGAAAACAGCAAATGATCATTACATAAAAAACATCCATAAAGCTAATGAGGCTATCGATTCCAAGCTATTCCGTCCACCATATGGTAGAATCACTAGAAAGGTTTCAAATCGCTTAAGAGCCTTGAATTATAAAATTGTAATGTGGGATGTATTATCGGGAGATTTCGATTCTCAAAGATCTGCAAATTCTTGTCTAAAAAATCTAAAAAAGAATACTAACAATGGAAGCATAATCGTTTTTCACGATAGTGCAAAGGCTTATAAAAAACTAAAATTCATCTTGCCTGAGTATTTTAAATATCTAGAAGAAAACGGATTTAATACTTCGGTAATTAAGCAAACTGATTCAACAGTGTGATCAGTGCATTGCTATCCTGAATACCACTTTGCCTCCACTTCATCTCAGCATTTTTATAAATTATGAGAGTAGGCAATCCTTTAATACGCAATGCATCACTGAGTTCTTGATTTTTATCAACGTTGATTTTTATCACTTTTGCATTATCGCCTAGGGCAGCAGCAACGTCTCTTAAAATCTCGTGCATACTTACAGAGTCCTCGTTCCACTCTGTAAAGAAATTGAGTAAAACTGGCACATCTGTACTAATAAGCTCCCCAAACTTTGACATAATCAATGTATTTACTAATCAAATGTAATCAAAAATGCTATAATCGGGAACGTTTTAAGGTAATCACTGTGATTTCTGGCCATATTCCTGCTCGACCAGAATATCCTAAGAATCCAAATCCACGATTTATATTAATAAACCTACCGTACTCTTTATAAATTCCAGCCCATTTTTTATAGATAAACCATGCTGGACTTAATTTAATAAAACCTGGAATCTCGATACCAAACTGCATTCCATGTGTATGACCACTCAAAGTTAAATGATAGTTCATATCATGATTCTTTACCTCATCTTCCCAGTGTGATGGGTCGTGGCTCAATAATACTTTAAAATCGCTCTTTTGCAATCCGGTAGATGCTTTTTGAAGATTTCCATATTTAGGGAAACGTCCATTTCCTATATTCTCTACGCCTACAATATTTAGAGCTTCACCACCACGAGTTACCGCAACATTTTCATCGAGTAGTAAACGCCAGCCCATATCTTTTTGAATTCCATACAGCTGTTCCATATTTGCCTTTTTTAAAGCAGTCACTTCTTCTTTAGTTCCTTCCCAGCCGTAATAATCTCCATAATCATG
>JALZUY010000010.1 GCA_023301395.1 Nonlabens sp. | reverse complement strand
CGCAAGAGTAAGATTCAGATTTTGAGTAAGTTTTTCAACGTTTTGATTGGCAAAAACCCTTAGTATTTAATTCCTATTTTTTTCCGTTTGAGAGAGTTTTCGCAATTGCAGCTAACGGTATTGTATATGGCTCGTAGCGTGTAAATTAGCGATTATTTTCGGTTAAGCACAAGCCAGATTTTTAAATTTTACTATTTATCTTTTTATTGTAAATCGTCAAATTTAAAAAATTGGCGACTTTCCAAATATGTCGAAACTTCGATTAAGCAACTGATTAGCTATGAGCTATATGCGTTGTTGTCTATAGTGCTTTCGCGCACAGTTTTTCCAACATTTCAATTTCGGATTTATTAATCAATTCTGCTCGTTCTTCTCTTTTTGCTTTAGCGATTGTTTTTCCACTAAAAGGATTCATTAGCTCAAATGAATTATTATCCATTCGTTTTTGAACTATTCTATTCAATTCACGTTCCAATTCGTCCGTTTTCTTTCGACTTTTGATTCGTGATTCTAATTGATTTTCATATTCTCCAAAATGACAATAGAAATATTCGTAATTATAATCTTCAGTTCTTTTAGTTTTTAAAGCAGTTCTAATTTGTGAATGTGCCTTAGTGAAGGAAAAATGATTTCCAACTCTTGATATTACAGGATTGCAACCATCTCTATTATCACCAACTTTACCAACATAAAGCATAGATTTACCTTTTTTGCTAATTGGTTTCGCTACAATTAAATAAACAGCCCAATTTCTTTTCGTTGAGTGACCTGATATTTTAAAACTTTCAATTTCCATATTTTTTAATTTTTGAATGGTAGAGAAGGCAGGAATCGAACCTGCCCACGCATTCAGTCTTGAATAGCCACTAAGCACCTATTTGTTTCTATACTTTATAATCAGAAGTTAGACCATCTTCTCCACGAATGCGACTCCTAAAGCTATACTTTTTATAAAATTCATAATTTTTGTTCTTTTCAGAATTCCGTTAATCTGTTCTATTTTTTTCATAATCTTCGTTTTTGTGTATGTTAATAAATTTTGTGGATTTATCGACAGACTAACTCTGATTACGAGCATAGTAAAGTCAATAGACTTAGTAACCTTGAGCATCAAGATTTTTATCTCTTTCGAGATTATTTTTTCAATGAACGATTTTTTTCAGCATTATAGACAACTAGTGTATATAAGCAATTTAGTGAATTTATATTGTTTTGTCCTACAAATGAGGTGTATATGAGAACTTTATATTCATTCATATCATATTGCGCTTTTGGTTGTATATGAGAACTTTTTATTATTAAACGTTTAATGTCGTTTATAAAAGATCACTAGAATTCTTATCAACGTAAATCTATCTGATTTAGTAGGACTTCTTAATAGATCAGCTAGCCTCAAAGCTCCAAAACTAAAAGCCTAAAAAGCTTTTTAAAATTACCTTTTAGCGAAAGCGTAATTCAACAGCTTAATCATTACAACAATAGAGTGCTAATCTTTAAACAACCTCTTTCTCAACCCAACTATCTTGAGCACACATATCACAAATAATCCCATGAGGCTCCAGCTCAAGGTGTTGTCTTTATACAAGAATTTCCCGATTGTGAATTATAACCTATAAACTAGGATCTCAATACGTTTAAAATAAGATTTAGCATCTAAGTTAAAAAGGTAAAGAAAGGAATTATGATTATAAAACCTGTGATTTCTAATACCATAAATAAAAGTTATTAACGATAACGTTTGAAATATTGGAATTGTTTAAATATAGAATAAAACATAGGTTTCATTAAGTATTCTTTGCTAGATTAGCTTAGATTTTATGAAAAACGCAATGAATCAAGAGATTAAAAGAATAGGTGTCATGACGTCTGGAGGCGATTCTCCAGGGATGAATGCAGCATTAAGATCTGTGGTACGTACCTGTGCATTTCACAGTATAGAATGTATAGGAATCTACCGTGGATATCAAGGATTTATAGAAGGTGACTTTAAAGAAATGACGGCACGTAGTGTCAATAATATCATTAATAAAGGAGGAACGATACTTAAAAGTGCTCGTTCTACGGAGTTCCGTACTATAGAAGGTAGAAAGAAAGCATATGAACACGTGAAATCATCTGGAATGGATGCACTTGTTGTGATAGGTGGTGATGGTAGTTTTACAGGAGGAATGATCTTTAATAAAGAGTTTGGCTTTCCGGTAATGGGTATTCCAGGTACTATTGATAATGATATATATGGAACGAGTTCTACACTAGGATTTGATACAGCATTAAATACTGTTGTAGAATGTATTGATAAGATTAGAGATACTGCAAGCTCACACAACAGATTATTCTTTGTAGAAGTAATGGGACGTGATGTAGGTCATATTGCATTAAATGCTGGAGTAGGTGCTGGAGCAGAGGAGATTTTAATTCCCGAAGAAGATATGGGAAAAGAACGTCTAGTTGAGAGTTTAAAGCGCAGCCGCCAGTCTGGTAAATCTTCTAGTATTGTGGTTGTTGCCGAAGGTGATACTACCGGTGAAAACGTATTTGATCTCAAGAATTATGTTGAAGAAAATATGCCAGAGTATGAAGTACGTGTGTCTGTTCTAGGTCACATGCAGCGCGGTGGTTCTCCATCTTGCTGGGATCGCGTTCTTGCTAGCCGCATGGGCGTTAAAGCCGTCGAGAGCTTACTAGAAGGAAAGACCAATTACATGGTAGGAATTAATAATAATAAAATTGAGCTATGTCCACTAGATATGGCTGTTAAAGGAAAAACTGAGATTGATAAAGAACTCCTACGAGTGTCTGATATCATGACGGTTTAAATAGTAGCAATAGACTTTTTTAACTACGCTTTTGCGAAAGCGTATAAATAATAACTAATAGGAATTAATAAAACATAAGATGAGTAAAAAACTGAAATTAGCAATCAACGGATTTGGACGTATAGGACGTATCGTTTTTAGAGCAACGCTTGAACGTGCAAATGTAGAAGTAGTAGCAATAAATGACTTAGTAGATGTAAACCAACTGGCTTACTTGCTAGAATATGATTCAGTTCATGGTCGTTATGGTGGAACTATCGAAGTAAAAGATGGGAATTTGATTATTGATGGAGTACACGTACGTGTAACTGCTGAGCGTGATCCAAAGAACTTAAAATGGGATGAAGTAGGAGTAGACGTAGTTGCAGACTGTACAGGTATTTTTACAGATCTAGACTCAGCACAAGCTCATTTAGATGCAGGAGCAAAGAAAGTAGTAATCTCTGCACCATCTAAAACGGCACCTATGTTTGTAATGGGTGTAAATGATAGTGAGTTAACTGCAGACCATAAGATTGTTTCTAACGCATCTTGTACTACTAATTGTCTTGCACCTATGGCAAAAATTCTTGATGATAATTTTGGAATTCAAGAAGCTCTAATGACTACAGTTCACGCAGCAACGGCTACTCAAGCAACTGTTGATGGACCTAGTAAGAAGAACTACCGTCTAGGACGTAGTGCTATGAATAATATTATTCCGGCTACAACAGGAGCAGCAGTAGCAGTTACTAAAGTAATTCCTTCACTTGCTGGGAAATTAACTGGAATGGCTTTCCGTGTTCCTACAGTAGATGTATCTGTAGTAGATTTAACTGTTAAGTTAAGTAAAGAAACTTCTCTTGAAGAAATCAATAAAGCATTTAAAGATGCTTCTACAGGAGCTATGACTGGTGTAGTAGGTTATACTGATGAACCTGTGGTTTCTCAAGATTTTGTAAGTGATACAAGAACGAGTATCTATGATGCTGGAGCCGCTATCGAGTTGAATTCTACGTTCTTCAAGTTAGTAAGTTGGTATGATAACGAATTTGGTTATTCAAACAAGCTTGTTGATCTTGCAGAAAAGATTAACTCTCTATAAATTTTAAAAAGGCTGCTTATTTAGTTTTAAGCAGCCTTTTTTATAGCTTATCATTTTTTTGATAAGTTTCATTTAAAAATCAATTATGATATTAATTACAGATAGTGGTTCTACTAAATGTGACTGGGTTGCTCTTGATAACAATGGAGAACAGTTGTTTAAGGTATGCACAGGTGGTATGAATCCTGCAATTCTTACTATTGAAGAATTACCGTTATGCATTTTGGAAAGTGAAGAATTAGTAGCACACAAAGATCAAGTTGAACAAGTGTTTTTCTATGGCGCTGGTTGCGGTACAGAAAAACCTAGACTTGCCCTTGAAAACTTATTAAAGGATTATTTTTCAAATGCCCAAGTAGTAGTTAAAGAGGATACCGCAGCAGCTGTATACGCGGCTATAGGAGATGAGCCTGGTATAGTTTGTATACTTGGAACTGGATCCAATTGTTGTTTCTCTGACGGAGAAAATATTGAGCAGCGTGTTGTTTCATTAGGCTATACACTCATGGATGAGGCTAGTGGTAACTGGTATGGTAAAAATCTTTTAAGAGATTATGGCTTTAACAATATGCCTAATGATTTAATGACAAAGTTTGCTGCTTCTTACAACTTAGATCCTGATTATATAAAATTCCATCTTTATAAGCAACCTAATCCTAATGCCTTTCTAGCTAAGCATGCCGAGTTTATTTTTCAAAACCTCGAAGAGCGTTATATCAAGAAATTATTAAGAAAAGGATTGCGCAAGTTCTCTCGCAATATGATTCTTCAATTTAGAGAAGAAATCAAATCTCATGAAGTTCACTTTGTAGGTAGTATAGCTCATTTTGCAAAGGCTAGAATAAAACAAGTCTCAGCAGAGTTTGGTTACGAGTTAGGTAATGTAGTAAGAAGGCCTATTGAAGGAGCAGTAGAGTATCACCGCAAAAAAATTAAAGCTGCTCAAGAAGTATCTTAAATCTAAATAAATTTGATGTAGTCAATTTGTAATTCAAAAGGACCTTCCTTTTTATCAATTAATATTATTCCCAATCGCAGGATATTATCCAATTGTGATTGGGATATTTTTTCACCAGTTTCTTGACCTACTCGGTATTCCTTAAAATCATTTAATGGAATAGACACAATAGTCCATTTATTATCATCACTCGAGAATTCATATTTATAGTTAGGATACCACCACGATTTATAAGCATCTAATTGAAAATAAAAAGTACGGCCTGTACTTTTAAATCTAATTTCAACAGATTCATAATCATTTAAGTTATAATCGTCATAGGTGCTGCGATAGCTAGCAAAACCGCCATTGTTTTTTAAAGAGGTAATTCCAGAGAACAATACATGATTTTCATAAGTAATGGCAGTGCTTTTAGATAAACCACCCATTACTCCGTCATTAACAACTACCCAGTTTTGAGTATTACCAGCAGTTCCAAAATCTATTTTATTTTTTGGAGTTACCATAAATACTATTGCTATAAATATTAATATAGATCTTAACATATAGTAATGGTCGATATTAATTTAAAAACTTGCGACTTAATTTAATATATGAAATCAATTGATTCAACTTCAAACTCATAAGGACCATCAATATTATCAGATACGTAAAATCCAAATCGATATATGTTATTAAGAATTTTTGGATCATATTTGGAATCTATAATTTCACAAAATTTCACTTTGTTAAATGAAGACATAGGAACACGCACTGTATGCCATTGACCAGCAGTAGTGTTAATCATGGACCCTAGCTTTTCTTCGTGCCAGCCATGATTATATTCTAATTCAAATGCATAAGGCCTACCGTCTGTTTTTATTTTTATATCTATAAAAATAACATTAGATAAGTCGTGTTTCAAACTTTGTGAACGTAAGCAAGTAAAGGCCTTGCCATGTTTATTAATAGTAGAGCCTGTTACTTTGATACTTGTGTCCTTTTGAACAATGTGTGCCGTAGATAAACCACCTAGAACTTGATCTCCAAATGTTTTCCAAGTATAGTCATAGTTTTCAATGCCTAAGGTGATTAATCCAGGCAGGATTGATGGATGTTTGAATCTCATTATAGGGATTTTTGAGGAGCAAATTATAATTGTATGTACAAGAATAATAATTGATAACTCAATAAACAAGAATAATGAATATTTTAACTTAATGATAAAATATTTAGAGACGCTGATCTATTTTGAAAACAACATTGTTTTCTATAAAAACATAAATGTTCTGATTATTTCCTATTTCAGTAATTTGAATGAGAAACTCAGTTTGCTTTACTTTCCTAAAATCTACATCATTAATGACCCATTGTGGATAACCTTCTAGTTGCTCTAGGATAGGAGTCCCGCAAAGTTGTTTTTTTGCCATTTTGTAAAGTGTCCATGGATTTTCTGGAGCTAATTTCACAATAAGCTTATGAATTTCAGGAAATCTATGAATAAGTTCTTCCCAAATAGGTAAGGACTTAATTTCATTTTGATGATAT
>JALZUY010000009.1 GCA_023301395.1 Nonlabens sp. | reverse complement strand
GTAAATCATCACTTGTAGATGAGTTGATTCGTAGATTTTTAATTGATTTCCCAGAGAAAAATATAGGAGTAATTTCTGTAGATCCATCAAAGCGTAAGACTGGTGGTGCATTACTAGGAGATAGAATACGTATGAATGCGATCAATAACGATCGTGTTTACATGAGATCACTCGCTACACGTCAGTCCAACCTCGCACTTTCTAAGCATGTGCAAGAAGCTGTAGATGTATTGAAAGCAGCAAAATATGACCTGATCATTCTGGAAACGAGTGGAATAGGACAAAGTGATACAGAAATTCTAGAACATAGTGATGTGTCTTTATATGTAATGACACCAGAATTTGGTGCAGCAACACAGCTGGAGAAAATCGACATGCTTGATTTTGCAGATGTGGTAGCAATCAACAAATTTGATAAACGTGGTTCACTTGATGCACTGCGTGATGTAAAAAAGCAATACCAGCGCAACCATAATCTATGGCACAGCGATCCAGATACGTTACCAGTACACGGAACAATAGCAAGCCAATTCAATGATCCTGGAATGAATGCTTTATATGAAGCATTAATGGCTGAGGTTACTGAGAAGACTGGTGTAGATTTAAGTTCTAAAAACGAACTGAACAAAGCACAAAGCGAAAAAATATTTGTAATCCCACCATCAAGAACGCGTTACCTAAGCGAGATAGCCGAAAGTAATAGAGCTTACGATAACACTGCGGCTGCACAATCTACAGTAGCACAAAAGTTATATGGTGTTTATCAAACGATTTTAACTTTAATTGATCAAAACGAGAATGTCAGTTCGAGCGCAGTCGAGAACAGTTTGTTAACTGATAAAGGTCTTAACGAAGATGAAATCTTGAATTACGCTCTTGCAGATGATGCTGATTTCATGAATTTGTTAATCGCTCAATTCAACAAATCACTTAAAGATCTTGACCCATACAACTGGGAAGTGATCACCACTTGGGATGATAAAGTAAATAAGTACAAGCAACCTATTTATGAGTTTCAGGTACGTGATAAAGTCATCAAGATTGAAACACATACAGAGTCACTTTCTCATAAGATGATTCCTAAAGTAGCGTTACCTAAGTACAGCGCATGGGGCGATATCTTAAACTGGTGTTTGCAAGAAAACGTACCAGGTGAATTTCCATATACCGCAGGATTATATCCGTTCAAAAGAACTGGAGAAGATCCTACTAGAATGTTTGCTGGTGAAGGTGGACCAGAACGTACCAACAAGCGTTTCCATTATGTAAGTTTGGGAATGCCCGCAAAACGTTTGAGTACTGCATTTGATAGTGTAACGTTATACGGTAATGATCCAGGATTGCGACCAGATATTTATGGAAAGATAGGTAATGCAGGAGTAAGCATTTGCTGTCTGGATGATGCTAAGAAATTATATTCTGGATTTGATTTATCGCATGCGATGACATCGGTTTCTATGACTATTAATGGTCCAGCACCTATGTTATTAGGATTCTTTATGAACGCTGCCATTGATCAGAATTGTGAACGATTCATAACAGAGAATGGTTTAGGCGATAAAGTAGAGGCAAAGCTCAAAGAAGTTTATGATGATAATAAGGTAGAACGTCCTTCTTATTTAAACGCTCAAGGCGATAAAGTATATTCTAAAAACGGTCAAGTAGATGTAAGCAAATTGCCAGAAGGAAACGATGGTCTTGGTTTAATGCTTTTAGGTCTTACTGGAGATCAAATATTGGAACCAGCAGACTATGCTCGTATCAAAATGGAAACACTAGCACAAGTGCGTGGAACCGTTCAAGCCGATATCTTAAAAGAAGATCAAGCACAAAACACTTGTATATTCTCTACAGAATTTGCATTGCGTTTAATGGGTGATGTACAGCAGTATTTCATTGAAGAAAAAGTGCGCAACTTCTATAGTGTATCTATTTCTGGTTATCACATTGCAGAGGCTGGAGCAAATCCAATCACGCAACTAGCATTTACTCTTGCTAACGGATTCACTTATGTAGAATACTATTTAAGTCGTGGAATGGACATCAACAAATTTGGTCCTAACCTGAGTTTCTTCTTCTCTAATGGAGTAGATCCAGAATACTCTGTAATAGGTCGTGTGGCGAGAAAGATTTGGTCTAAAGCGATGAAGAACAAATATGGAGCTAACTCTCGTGCACAAATGTTGAAATACCACATACAAACAAGTGGTCGTTCGCTGCATGCACAAGAGATCGATTTTAACGATATACGTACCACATTACAAGCGCTTTATGCTATTAATGATAATTGTAATTCGTTACACACAAATGCTTATGACGAGGCGATTACTACACCTACAGAAGAATCTGTAAGACGTGCCATGGCAATTCAATTAATTATCAACAAAGAATTAGGACTTGCCAAAAATGAGAATCCTATTCAAGGAGCTTTCATCATTGAAGAACTAACAGATCTTGTAGAAGGAGCCGTTTTAGAAGAATTTGACCGCATTACAGAACGTGGTGGAGTTCTAGGAGCGATGGAAACGATGTATCAGCGTAGTAAGATTCAAGAAGAATCCATGCATTACGAGATGTTAAAACACACCGGTGAATTCCCTATCATAGGAGTCAACACCTTCCTAAGTTCTAAAGGTAGCCCAACGGTGTTACCAGCTGAGGTAATCCGTGCAACTGAAGAAGAGAAACAAGCTCAAATTGCTACTAAGGATAATTTACATTCCGCTTTCGCGAAAGCACAACAAGAACAATTATCCAGAATCCAAGAAGCTGCCGTACAACAAGGCAACATATTTGAACACTTGATGGAAGCCACAAAGATTTGTACACTAGGACAGATTACTGAGGCATTGTTTGAGGTAGGAGGACAGTATAGGAGAAATATGTAAAATATTTACGATATTGTAATATTATTTCAAATAAACAAAAGCTAATTTGAGAAAGAAAAAGAAGAAAAGAAATAAAAAGTACATTCCATCAAATAGGCTGAATCCTGTTAAACTTAATGAAAGAGTATTAGAGCTCAAAGAAGAATTAAGTAGGCATTCTAAAAATGTTGATGCAATTTCTCATTCACATGCAATTCATATTACCATGTTAAGTAATTTTGCTAGACATGATATTAAAAACTCAATACAAAGTATCGATAGTATCGTGAGTACTAATAGTCATCAAGAATTTACTGAGGAACATTTAAATTCAATTAAACTTAACCTTAAAATCATGAGGGAAACAATTAAGAACTTTTCTAAATTGGTTCCACATAGTGATACGGATACTTTTACTTATAGTAGTTTAATTAATGCAGTAGAATTACTGAATAGAAATAATTTTTTCGAGCATAAAATAACTTTAATCAAAGAAAATAGGTTAGAATCTGATATAACATTTAGTTTGCCGTTTCAATCCGTAGTTCAGATGATTAATAATATTATCATTAATGCATCTAAAGCTTTGGAAGCTATTGACGCAAAA
>JALZUY010000008.1 GCA_023301395.1 Nonlabens sp. | reverse complement strand
ACATGATTAGGTTAACCACTGGCAAGAATAATAAGAATACATACCACCACGGACGATTTAATATTTTCATGAATATCACAGCATTATATACTGGAATAAATGCTTCCCATACTTTTCTACCAGCAGCTACGTACATTTTCCATGTACCAAGTGCATGTACCACTTGAAGCACCAAGATAAAAATTAACCAACCTGTCCAACTCATTCTTAAATTCTTTAAATATTAATAGAATATTACTTATGATAGATTCAATACATCTTTCATAGTAAATATCCCTTTATGTTTTGTAATCCACTCAGCTGCGATAACGGCGCCTATAGCAAATCCGTCACGACTGTGAGCTGTATGTTTTATTTCAATATCATCAATTGCACTGCTGTATTCAACACTATGCGTGCCTTTTACATCTTCTATTCGTTGGGCATCAATAGGTAAACTATCACTTTCATCATGTGTTCCTAAGTGCCATTTATTCAATGAAGTAGTTTCTATAATCCCTTCAGCAAGTGTGACAGCGGTACCGCTAGGAGCATCCTTTTTTTGTGTATGGTGAATTTCTTCCATACTTATTCTATAATCGTTATATGGAGCCATCATAGCTGCTAGTTTACGATTCAATTCAAAGAATATATTCACTCCTAAACTGAAGTTTGAAGCATGCACTAAAGATCCGTTTTTAGCACTTATAAGTTCTGTTATTTCTTCTAATTTTTCATTCCATCCAGTGGTACCACAAACAACAGGTAGTCCCATGTTTACACACAATTGTATGTTACTTACAGCACTATCTGGTGCTGTGAATTCAATAACAACATCTGCTTTTACAAGATCAGTCATGGTGTCATTTCTTCCTATACGGGCTACAACATCATGTCCACGTTGTATAGCAACACGTTCAATCGTTTGTCCCATTTTTCCATAACCTAGTAGCGCTATCCTCATGTTAAAAGCTATAAGTAAGTGATAATCCTACATTCCTGCCTGATGGAACATGTTCTAAATGCAACAAGGTAGGTGTGAGACTTAAATTGCGATCTACATTGAAGTCATCAAGATGACCATCTACGTTTGCATCTATAATTTGTAAAATATAAATCCCTACTGTGATTAGAATAGTTAATTCTTTATTGCGTTGCGCTGTTCTTTGTGCTCGTTCTAGACCTAGATCAGATATAATAGGATTACCATCTGCATCAGAAAAAGCATCGTTAGTACCACCAGCAAGTCTTATTCTAAAAGCATCTCTCAAATCTTGATACTGATTATCATTATGAAAATATATAGCAACTGCTCCACCTAGAGCACCATAAACTAAAGGTACTTTCCAGTATTTTTTATTATACGCCTGGCCTAAACCAGGTAAAATAGCACTGTAAAAAGCCGCACGTGCAGGTTTGTTTGCATCCAGTGTTGTATTCACAGAATCTACGGCAATGAATTTTACCTCTGCATTTGGTGGCATATCATTCTGTGCTGTAGCTGTAAACGCTCCTAAAAAAAGTAATATGTAGAGTAAGTAATTACGCATTCAATTGTTTGATAATACGTTCTAGTTCTTTTTGAGATTTGAATGCAATTGTCAACTTTCCTTTTCCTTTGGCATCTACAACAGTATTAACTTTGGTACCTAAGGAATCTGATAATTGTTTAGTAGCATCAATGATGTCTGAGGATAATGGAGTTGTTTTAACCTGCTTTCGCGGAAGCGTATCTACAACTTTCTCAGCCTTTACAATAGCCTCAGTTTCTCTTACAGAAAGACCTTTTGAAAGTATTTCTTGATATATATCTAATTGTTTATCCAGACTTTCTACGGCAATTAAAGCACGACCATGACCCATAGAAATGAATCCGTCTCGCATACCTGTTTGAATAATAGGATCTAATTTTAAAAGACGCAGATAATTAGTAATTGCGCTACGACTTTTACCTACGCGATCACTCATTTGTTCTTGAGTTAAATCAATTTCTTCAATCAATCGCTGGTAAGAAAGAGCTATTTCAATAGGATCTAAATCCTGACGCTGGATATTCTCAACCAGTGCCATTTCAAGAGATTCTTGATCGTTTGCGATACGCACATAAGCAGGAATAGTGCTCATGCCTAATAACTTAGAAGCACGACAACGACGTTCTCCACTTACTAGTTCAAACTTACCGTAACCTTTTTTACGAACCGTAATAGGTTGAATAACACCTAGTTCTTTAATAGAAGAAGCAAGCTCACGCAAGTTCTCTTCATTAAAACTAGTACGAGGCTGGAATGGATTCATCTCGATATCATCTAGATTTAAATCCACTACGTTACCTACAATTTTGTCGGCATTTTTATCGTTTGCGCTATTAATGTCGTTTGATGGATCTTTCAATAAAGCAGAAAGGCCACGACCTAGGGCTTGTTTTTTAGTTGCTTTGGCCATAATTAATTAGAGGCGTTTTTTTGAATCAACTCATTTGCTAGACTTAGGTAATTTTCAGAACCTTTACTCGCAGCGTCATAGTTAATAATACTTTCACCATATGATGGTGCTTCACTTAAACGCACATTGCGCTGTATAATTGTTTTAAAAGTAAGTGCTTTAAAATGCTGATTTACTTCTTCAACCACTTGATTAGAAAGGCGTAAACGACTGTCGTACATCGTTAACAACAACCCTTCAATATCTAACTGGTCGTTATGTATTTTCTGTACACTTTTTACCGTATTTAATAATTTCCCTAAACCTTCTAGTGCAAAGTATTCACACTGGATAGGTATCAATACAGAATCACTGGCGGTAAGCGCATTAAGCGTTAATAATCCTAGTGATGGTGCACAATCTATAATGATATAATCATAAATATCTTTAAGATGAGTAATCGCTTTGCGCATCATATACTCACGTTCTTCCTTATCTACTAGTTCAATTTCTATGGCGACTAGATCGATATGTGCGGGAATAATATCTAGGTTAGGTGAGCTCGTTTTAACGATTAAATCATTTGCAGCTACCGTATGTTCTAAAAGTTGGTAAGTTCCATTCTCAACAGATTCTACATCTATTCCCAGACCCGATGTGGCATTTGCCTGTGGATCTGCATCAATAAGAAGCACCTTTTTTTCAAGTACACCTAGTGATGCCGAAAGATTTACTGCAGTAGTTGTTTTACCTACACCACCTTTTTGGTTAGCAATTGCTATTATTTTACCCATTTAAAGCTGAATCAATTTAAGCTGCTAAGGTAAAAATTTACTAGCTAAATTATGTGCTTTATCACATACTTTATCAACGATAATCTAGTGACCTATTTCATAGGTTTGAATCTGAGAAAAGTAGGTATAGTTGAAATAGAAAATGTAATCAAAACTTCAACTTTTAAGAAGCTGCACTCGAACTGACATTTCAGATTTAAAATTGATTTTAATTGATCAAATTACCAAATCATCATTTTCATACCTTTGGAATGTGAAAAAGAAGTTATTAATCATAGGCCACACATGGCCAGAACCGCAAAGTACTGCTGCAGGGACACGCATGTTGCAATTGATACAGCTGTTTCATGATACAGGATATATAATCACTTTTGCAAGTGCTTCATCACGTAGTGATTATAGCATTTCCTTGACCGATTTTAACGTAATTGAAAAATCAATTCTTTTAAACGATAGCAGTTTTGATCGTTGGGTGAAAGAAGAAGCATTTGATGCGGTGTTGTATGACCGTTTTATGGTAGAGGAGCAATATGGATGGCGCTTTCGCGAAAATTGTCCTAAAAGCATCAATATCCTAGATACAGAAGATCTTCACTTCCTAAGAGCTGCACGTGAAGTAGCAGTGAAGAATGACGAAGAAGTAACGACTAAGTACTTGCATAGTAAGCAAGCCATGCGTGAAATTGCAAGTATCTATAGATGTGATTTAACTTTAATCATCTCAGAATATGAAATGGAATTGCTTCAAAACCAGTTCCGTGTTCCAGTAAATTTGTTGTGTTACTTGCCATTTTTAATAGAACCTGAAAAACTTAAAAACCTAAAGACTGCCAACTTTAAAAACTTTAATGAGCGTATCCATTTTTCAACAATAGGAAACTTCATTCATAAACCTAATTATGATGCTGTCCTATATTTAAAAACTGAGATATGGCCATTGATTAGAAAACAGCTACCCAAAGCTCAAATGCATGTCTACGGATCTTATGGAAGTCCCAAAGTTTCACAGCTACATAATGAGAAACAAGGTTTTTACGTAAAAGGAAGAGCTGAAAATGCAAACGAAGTTATTGAAAACAGTAGAGTAGTGCTGGCACCTATTAGATTTGGCGCTGGATTAAAAGGTAAGTTGTTTACTGC
>JALZUY010000007.1 GCA_023301395.1 Nonlabens sp. | reverse complement strand
ACTAACCTATGTCAATGCTCCACTTAAAACTAGAAACAGACCCAAGATGGGTTACTATTGTAGAAAGCAATCTAGAAGAAATATTAACAGATCACGCTTGGTGTGAGCAAAAGGCAGCTACAAATGCTATTACAATAATCACTTTAAATTCTCAACACGAAGAGTTAGTGACAGAATTATTAAAACTGGCGCAAGAAGAATTAGAGCATTTTCAAATGGTGCACGACATTATTAAAGAACGTGGGTATACGCTAGGGAGAGAGCGTAAAGATCATTATGTAAATCAGCTTTACAAGTTTATGAACAAAGGCGGGAGCCAGCAACAAGCTATGGTTGACAGGTTATTATTTTCAGCAATGATAGAGGCTCGCAGTTGTGAACGCTTCAAATTACTATCTGAGCGTATTAAAGACGAAAAACTCTCCACTTTCTATAGAGAATTAATGATCAGTGAAGCAGGACATTACACCACTTTTTTAAGTTTTGCAAGACAATATGGTGAAGGCTTAGATGTAGAAAAACGCTGGCAAGAGCTAGTGGAGTTTGAAGGGGAAATTATTAAAAATTACGGAAAGCAAGAAACGATACACGGCTAAATAGTATAGTTATTTAACGTACTTAATATTGATAGCAAAGCCGAAATATTAATAGAGCTAACATTTCCGCAGAATATTAAAGTATGTTTAAATTTATCATATATAACCAACATATTTAATGAAACCAGCTACACTCGCACAAATTAAGAAAGAACTCAATATGCGCTCCTCTGACGAGTTATTGCAGTTGTGCTTGCGATTAGGTCGTTTTAAAAAAGAAAATAAGGAACTACTCACTTATTTGCTGTTTGAAGCTGAAGACGATTTTTCCTTGACGGACTTTGCCGATGTCAATGATTTCCTCGTTGACAGCGATGAAGAAAACGATGAATACTTAACTGATTTTATGGCCATAACTTACGGTTTTGGAGTATTTCTAGGTAATTCACGATTTAGTTTTTCAAAATTCAGCAATAGCGGAATGTCAGGCTGGCAATCTAGTTCCCAAGGTTATTTACCAGAACAAGTAATTGCCTATGCTGTGGCATCTTTATCTATTCAACGTAATGAAAAAACAAACTACAGTCAATTTTTCAATAAGTCTATGAAGAAATACTTTGATCAAAGTATTGCCTTTTTAAAAGAGGAAAAGTCCAAAAACTAATTCCCTACTCACCACAACCTATAGGACTTCCATCAGGTAAACTAGGTAATGTGATGACTTTAAAATCTTTAGGATTCTCCATGTAATTTACTATTTGAGCACGTAACTCATTAGCCTGTGGAGTTTTTAATTTCTTAAGCCTCTTGTCTATTTCGTTAAGTTGTGCTCTTATGATTCCTTTAGCAGCCATATTAGTATTAGAACTTGCATGAGCGTTTATCAGTTGCATTACTAATCGTTCTTGAACTCTTTGTTCAATAGCTGTGGAATAATTAGATGTCCCAACAGATTTAAATACTCGATTTATCACTGAGTTCAATATTTCTTCTAGACCTAAATTTTTAGGTTGCAAAGCTTTAATTTGAACCAATCGATTCACACGCTGAGAATGCAATAAGAAACTCAAAGTCATATCTACACTACTAGCAGCAGCATGTAATGGATCAAAGGCTACGCCTACTTCACTTTTAAAACTCTCTCTGCCTCTACCATATCCATAGGCTCTAGGTGGAAATGTTTCTAACAACGATTGAGGTATTGCAAGATGTTGAACTTCTAGTGTTTTTAAAAGACTCTGTAAAGCACGATTTTGTTCCTCTTTAGAAAGGTATCTCATCTCAACAGGATCACCTTTTGTGGCATAATTGTATTCCATCCCAGCAATCCACTTTACCGTTGCCTCTACTTGATAGCGATGTCCATAATAAACCGGCACAAAAACATCTTCTAGAACACTCAATGGCTCGTCAGTTCTTATATTATGAATACTAAATTGTTTCATAGCTACTTGACGCATTTCCAGCATGCGATCGAGTTCTGCTCCAGGTTCACTGCCATTATCCCATAAATGAGCTTGTGCATGGGCTCCACCAGCTGCTCGAGAATCACTGTCTGATATAAATCGTAGCTTTTGAGAAGTAGCATTATCAATAATACTTTTTAAATATTGCTCTTCAGATTGGCTATTGTTTGAGTTTCCATAAGAATACTGCACCGTTAAATGATCCCATGCGCCCATTCCTACTGCATAAGCATTTTCAAAACTTATAACTCCATCTACCATCTCAAACTGTGGATGTGGATAATCCATTACACTAGCTCTATTTGATGTACTTGCTGCAAAGTTGTGCGCAAAACCTAGTGTGTGCCCTACTTCGTGAGCACCTAATTGTCTGATACGTGCCAGCGCCATTTCCATCATCAATTGGTGATTCTCATCATTTTCCTTAAACGGTTCTTTCATCAATCCTTGAGCAATCATAAAATCCTGACGTATTCTCAAACTACCTAAACTCACATGACCTTTTATGATTTCTCCAGTTCTAGGGTCTGTAATACTAGCTCCATAACTCCATCCACGAGTACTGCGATGTACCCATTGAATCACGTTGTATCTTAAGTCCATAGGATCTGCTCCATCGGGCAACATTTTTACCTGAAAAGCATTTTTATATCCTGCACTTTCAAATGCCGTGTTCCACCAACTTGCTCCATCCAGTAATGCACTGCGCACCGGTTCTGGTGTTCCTGGATCTAGATAATAAATGATAGGTTCTACGGCTTCACTCAATACCGCACTCGGATTCTTTTTTTCTAGTCTATGTCTGGTAATAAAGCGTTTTTGTATAGGTTCATAAACAGGTGAGCTATAATCCATATAACTCACATAAAATGAACCACTACGTGGATGAAATGGTCTTGGTACATATCCAGTGTCTGGCAACTCGACAAAACTGTGATGTTGAATTACGGTTATAGAATTGGCGTTGGGAGCAACACTTCTTAGGTTACGTCCTGTAGGTGTTCCTTTAAAGGTGAGCATGGCTTCAAACTCAGTGTTCTTAGGAAAAGACTTTGTGTTTTCCATCCATAAAGCACTGCGCGATTTGTCTAGTTTATAAATTCCTTCTTTTTTACGTTTCAATGTTGCCGTTACTCCATGGGCATCTTCCATTAAAAAAGAAGTAATGTCTATGATGTAAGCGCCGTTTTTCTTTTCCTTTATCTCAAAACCGTATAACACTGACTTTGCAAATGCTTGATTGATGGAAGCTATTTCCTTCTCATTATTACTACTTGCTCGATATTTTAAGTTGGGCTGCAGGAGCAATAATTTATTACCGCTTTTCACCCATTTCACGACAACTCCATCGCCCAACTGGCCGCGATCTAATCCTATATCATTAGACCCTAAACCTGTAGTTAGTGAATGAACGTATAAAAACTCCTTGCCTAACTCTTTAACTTCTAACAGAATACTGCCTTTATCCTCATTGTATGTGAAATTATAGTAGCCTTTAAATTCTTTTTGAGATGGTGTGGATTGCGCTTTCGCGAAAGCAGAATAAAACAACACCAGCGCACTTATATAAATAATTCTTTTCATGATCGTCTATTGAAGCCACAAGTTAAGAAACTGAAGCAAGTTTGTTACTAGTTGAAAAGCAACTATTTTTGAAGTAGTGCAATTATTAAGAAAACAGTTATGAAAAATTTAATCTTTCTTCTCTTTACTACTCTATTAATAGGTAGTTGTGACACTAGTGATGATCCAGGAAACATACTTGATTTTGAGATTGAAGGAACCTGGAGACTCACAGAAGTTCTTGCTGATCCAGGTGATGGTAGTGGTACTTTTCAATCAGTAAGTAGTAGTAAAACAATTACGTTTGATGCTAATGGAGGATTTACATCAAACGGTACTGTTTGTGATTTATCGATTACTTCTATGGTTAACACGAGTGGCACGTATAACTCTATTAATCAAACGATTAATGGTAATTGTAGTACAACTAATTCACCTATAAGCTATGATATTATAGGCAGTGCGTTAGAAATCACTTACTCGTGTTTTGAACCTTGCATGACTCGATATAGGAAAACAAACTAGTCCTTTCTATAAGAAGAAGTCTTCTCAAAAACCGCATCGAGAATATCGATATCTACTTGCTCCAGGGAAAGTCCACGACGTTGCATAACAACGTTTGCTACTTCATATGCCTTGTTAGTCTTATAAGTCATATTACCTTGTGGTCCACCCCAATTGAAGGATGGAATGAAATTGCGCGGATATCCAGCTACATAAATGTTTGCACTTACACCTACTACGGTTCCTGTATTGAACATGGTATTGATTCCACATTTAGAATGATCGCCTAGCATTAA
>JALZUY010000006.1 GCA_023301395.1 Nonlabens sp. | reverse complement strand
GATGTAATTGTTCTTCAAAAATTCGAAGAACAATTACACAAAATTATTAAAGAACTCTACAATACTCAAGTTCCTTTAAAAGAACCTAGCTAGCATGAACGTAATTAAAAATCATATCATAAATAGGGCTGTAAAAAAATCTATACTACTAGATTACTTTATTCCAAGTCAATCTAGTAATCCACCTATAATAATTTTTGCACATGGATACAAAGGGTTTAAAGATTGGGGCGCATGGAATTTAATGGCCCAAGCATGCGCAAATGCCGGATTCTGTTTTGTGAAATTCAATTTTTCTCATAATGGCGGTACTATGCACAACCCTATTGATTTTCCGGATCTGGTAGCTTTTGGCAATAATAACTACAGTAAAGAAGTTAACGACCTTAACGATGTTATAGATTGGACTCAAGTCCATCTTAAACAAATTGCAAACATTAATCAGGTATATCTCGTTGGCCATTCAAGAGCTGGAGGAATCGTAAATCTATGCGCTTCTCAAAACAAATTGATTAAAAAGGTCATCACTCTAGCCTCAGTAAGTGATTATGAGTCAAGATTCCCTAAAGATGAACTACTCCATAAATGGAAAGAAAATGGTGTTTATTACGTTAAAAATGGTAGGACACAACAAGAAATGCCTCATTATTATCAGTTCTTTGAAGATTTTCAACAAAACAAGAATTTGCTCAACATAAAAAATGCATTACAGCAATTAACAATTCCACATTTAATCATTCATGGAAAAGAAGATAAAGCTGTCTCTATTAAAGAAGCTCATGAGCTTAAAAAATGGAATCCTCTAGCGTCTTTAAATATTATGCCTGATACAAATCACACGTTTGGGGCACATCATCCTTGGAATGAAAAAATATTACCAGCTAGTTTACGACGAGCTACTCAATGTATGATTAACTTTCTCCAATAGTAATCATAATTATCGAGCTAATTTAAAATCACCAGTGGAGAATACTGGAATCAAACCGGTCACTTCTTGCCTGCTAGGCAAACGCTCTAGCCAAATGAGTTAATTCCCTTATAATATTTTAATTACGCTTTCGCGAAAGCGATACAAAATAGTCTTTAAAATAAAAATAGCTATTTTTAGAGACACCTAAAAATAGATTATGAGGTCCATTTTACTTACAATAACCCTTTTATTTTCCATCACAGTCATTGCACAATGTGGAATGAAACCTATGGAGCTACAGGAGAGAATTGCTGTGGCAGATTTAGTAATTGAAGGTCAAGTAATTGCTCAACATAGCTTTGAACCAGATGGCGCTCTAATGATTCTTACCAGAAATACAATTCAAGTAACTAAGGTTTTTAAAAACAATCAAAATAACCTACCTACTACTATTGATATTATCACTAAAGGTGGTGTAATAGGATTAAAAGCAGATAAAGTTACAACTGCACTAGAATTGTCGATCAATGACAAAGGTATATTCACATTACAATCATATCAAAATGGTGCCTATGAGGCTATCGCTGGATCACAATCTTTCGTACAATACTCACAACCAGACCATAAAGCTTACTCTGTATTAAAAAAATGGGGAAATATAGACACTACTTTATTTACTGAGATAACGACTGCAACTAGACAACCAATTCAAAGGGTTACAGATATTGATTTTAATTACACACCTAGCTTAATGAAATTAGGAACTGTCGCTGTAACCAACGTGTTTCCTTTGAATGTAAACGCAGGTGTAGGCGATGTGATTACAATTACAGGTACCGGTTTTGGAGCAGTACAAGGAAGTAATCTGGTTCTATTTTCAAATGCTGATACTGGAGGAAGTATAAGTCTTGTTCCAGACAATACTCAAGTCGAATTCTGGAGCGATACTCAAGTTATAGTTCAAGTTCCTTCTGGTGCTGGAAATGGTCCAGTAGCCATTTTTATTGACCAAAACAATAATGATATATCACCACAAGATCTAGCCATAGGGTTTAATCATATTAATTTCACCTTTGAATTAACAGATTCTTCTACAATGCCACCTACGATTTTTAATCAAGTAGCAGAGGTAAGTCATTCTGGAGACAATGGTGCAGGAGGATATAATTTTGACTTTGCAACTAGTTTTGTTGCGGAATCCGATGCAAGTAGTACATTAGATGATATCTATGAAAAATGGAGATGCACTACTGGTGTAAACTTTGTACGAGGAACAGATCTAGCTGCAGGAAATGCGGCAAACACAAATGATCCACAAACAGCAGCTGCAGACAATATAAATGTTGTTAAATTCGATGGTAACGACTTACCAGCTAGCTCCACTACTCTTGCTTTTGTTCTTACTCGTGCATCAGGATGTATCACAAACAATCAACTAGTAGCATTTGTCTTAGAAATGGATGTAGTTATTAATGATGACATTAACTGGCATTATAGAGATGGTGGATCATCATCTGCCTCGTTGGACTTTTCAGAATTTGATTTTGAATCTGTTATGCTACATGAAATAGGTCATGCACAACAACTAGGGCACGTTATAGACCCTACAAAAGTGATGCACTTTTCCATCGCAAACGGATCTCAAAGCAGATCTATTGATATAGCAGATATCGAAGGAGCAAATTACATAAATAATAAAAGTATAAATA
>JALZUY010000005.1 GCA_023301395.1 Nonlabens sp. | reverse complement strand
ACAAAACCAAATTCAAAATTGCCTACGATGATACCGCAATTTATGTTGCTGGATTTATGTATGACAGTGATTCTGAGTCTGTTTTAAGGCAGTTCTCACAACGTGATCAAGTGTTTGAACAAGCTGATTTATTTGGGTTTTTTATCAACACTTATAATAATCAAATCAATCAAACTAGATTCTATGCAACAAGTGCAAACGCACTAGGAGACGCAATTGCCGAAGGTAACAACCAAGATTTTAGTTACAACGTAGTATTCCTTTCTGAGGTTACATTTGATGAAAAAGGTTGGTATGTAGAAATGAAAATCCCATATCGCACGCTGCGATTTCCTGAACAGAATGTACAAGACTGGAGCTTTCAAATCCTGCGTGTTATAAAATCTATAAATGAAGAATACACTTATAATTTTATAGATGTCACTACAGGAACAGATACACAATATGATGCCTTGCTAAAAGGAATAGAAGACATTGATCCACCATTACGTCTTAATTTATACCCATATATTTCTACC
The DNA here is from genome assembly GCA_023301395.1 of Nonlabens sp. Taxonomy (GTDB): domain Bacteria; phylum Bacteroidota; class Bacteroidia; order Flavobacteriales; family Flavobacteriaceae; genus Nonlabens. Next base: position 4,031 of record JALZUY010000005.1, on the reverse strand, counting down.
ATTCATAATCGATTTGATGGAATTGAATCCACAAATTTAAATGCAGGATTAGATTTAAAATATGGGATTAATAATGCCTTTACACTAGACGCTACCTTAATACCCGATTTTGGTCAAGTAGCATTTGATCAGGTAGTCTTAAATCTAGGTCCATTTGAACAAACTTTTAATGAAAACAGAGCTTTCTTTACAGAAGGTACTGATCTTTTCAGAAAAGGTGATTTGTTCTTTTCAAGACGTATAGGACAATCTCCTACTGGTGCAAATGATCTAGAAGTTCTAGAAAATGAATCTATAATTGATAATCCTAACACAGCACAATTACTGAATGCTGTAAAAGTTACTGGGCGAACTGAAAAAGGACTAGGAATAGGATTCCTCAATGCAGTGACTGAAAAAACCAGTGCTACAATAGAAAACGATATTGATAATGTAAGACGTGAGGTTATTACTGAACCTTTAACGAATTACAACATGCTCGTTCTGGATCAACAATATGGGAATAATTCCTCTATTTCACTTGTAAATGCAAGTACGATACGTAACGGTAACTTTACAGATGCCAATGCTAATGCAATAGTTCTCAATCATAATAATAAGGCTGCTACAGACAATATAACAGCTCAAGTTAAAATGACCAATCGCTTCACTCCTACTGGAACAGAAACTGGTTTTTCTACCGAAACAAATTGGAGAAAAACGACAGGGAAATGGCGTCCTCGGCTAGGTCATTTTTTTAGAGATCGAGATTATAATCCAAATGACTTAGGAAGAAATTTCAGAACCAACTTTCATACGTTTGCAGCAGATTTAGATTTTTTACAACAAACGCAATTAGGAATTTTTAATCGTTATGAAATTAGATTGCGCACACGACACAGGCGTGCAGCTGCACAAGGATTTCATACCGGAACTACAATAAATCTAAATCCTTTCTTTATTACTAAAGAACGTTTTGCTTTTGGTGCTGATTTTAATTACTCAACAAACAGTAAGGATCAATTTGAATCCAGAATTCCAGATCAGGTAGTACGATATGGTCAAGGGATTTTTACTGGTGGTTTTATATCTACTGATTATCGTAAAAAGTTTGCATTGGATTTAAGAGTTGGTAGATTCAAGCGTTTTGAAGAAAAAGAACATAATTATGATTTCAGATTCTCACCACGTTATCGCTTCTCTGACAAATTTCTACTTATTTACAGTTTAAATTGGAGGAAGAATAATGATCGTATGAGTTTTGTTACACTAACTATTGATGAGTCAACATCTATTTTAAGTGAAAGAGATACCCATTCTGTAGAGAATAGTTTAACAGGAACATATAATTTTAATAACCGTCAGGCATTAAACATTTCGTTTAGAAATTTCTGGTCAAGAGCGAGTTTTAGTCGTGATTTTAAAGAATTACAAGTTGATGGAAATCTTGAGAATAGCAATTATACATTAGAAGACGACTTTAATCCCGACGCAAATTTTAATGTTTGGAATTTAGATTTATCATATCGCTGGAGATTTGCTCCAGGAAGTGAGGCTACATTGCTATATCGCAATTCTATATCAAACTTTGATAATCAAGGGATTATCAACTTTGAAGATAGCTTAAATGATTTATTTTTGGAACCTGTAAATCATAATTTCTCTTTACGTATAACCTATTTCTTGGACGTGAATGCCGCTAGAAAATGGTTTAAAGCATAAAAGGAGCTACATTTGTTTACATGATAAAAGCGCAACACATTCATAAAAGTTTTGGTGATTTACAAGTCCTTAAAGGAGTTGATTTATCCATTGAAGCTGGTGAAATAGTAAGTGTTGTAGGAAGTTCTGGTGCAGGAAAAACAACCTTATTACACATACTAGGAACTATAGAACAACCTGACTTACAGACAGGAACATCGTTAATTATAGATGGAACAGATGTTACAAAATTGAATTCCAAAGCTTTAAGTCGTTTCCGTAATGAATCATTAGGTTTTATTTTTCAATTTCATCAACTATTACCAGAATTTACAGCTCTAGAAAACGTATGCTTGCCTGCTTTTATAAAAAACACATCTAAAGATGTAGCTATAAAAAGAGCAAAAGAATTACTCGATTACTTAAAACTCTCTGACCGTTTTGATCACAAACCTGGAACAATGAGTGGTGGAGAACAACAACGTGTTGCAGTTGCGAGAGCATTAATAAACAATCCCAAAGTCATCTATGCAGACGAGCCTACTGGAAATCTAGACAGCGCTACTGCAAACGACTTGCATGAATTAATCTTTAAATTAAGAGAAGAGTTCAATCAAACTTTTGTAATTATCACTCATAATGAAGAACTTGCAAATCTTGCAGATCGCAAACTTGTTATGCAAGATGGAAGATTTTTAAGCAATGACTAAAGCCCAGCTCAAGGAATACCTTGATACAAAAGTCGAGCAGTATAACGTTCCTGACTTTATACCACATGACCCGATACAAATCCCGCATCTTTTTACAAATAAGAAAGATATCGAGCTTGCAGGATTTATAGTGGCTACAATTTCATGGGGAAACCGCAAATCCATCATCAATAATTCTCATAAGTTAATGGATATCATGGACCAATCACCTTCAGATTTTATTTTAAATCATGAAGAATCAGATCTGGATCGTTTAGATGGTTTTGTTCACAGGACTTTTAATAGTGAGGATTGCAAGACATTCATGCGTTCATTGAAGAATATTGAAATTCATCATGGTGGTTTGGAGTCCGCTTTCGCGAAAGCGTATCAAGAAACGGGCAATTTGCAACATGCTATTTCAAGATTTAAACAGATCTTCTTTGAGGTTAGACACTTACCTCGTACTCAAAAACACGTGAGTGACCCATTGAAAAACAGCAGTGCAAAACGTATCAACATGTTTTTAAGATGGATGGTGCGCAATGATAATGCTGGAGTTGATTTTGGGATATGGGATAATATACCCATGAGTGCGCTCTCTTTGCCGCTGGACGTTCATACTGGGAATATAGCTCGTAAACTCAATATGCTCAAGAGAAAGCAAAATGATGGCAAAGCTGTAGCTGAACTAGATCAAATTTTACGCAAACTAGACCCAGATGATCCAGTAAAGTATGACTACGCTTTATTTGGTTTAGGAGCTTTTAAGGAAATATAGCTAATAATTTAAGCTGTTTTTAATTTATCTTTGTTGTGCATGAAAGAAGTTGTTTTACACGCCCAAGAACAAGAAAGGCTAGATTACTTAAGATCCTTCAACATTGACGAGGAACGCAAGAAAGATCTTGATGAACTTACTGAACTTGCTTGTAAATTAACAAATGTACCTAAGAGTATCATTACCATAGTTGATAGAACTCATGTGATGGCAAAATCACAATTTGGTCTAGAAATACCTAATACTTCTCCACGTGAACTTTCATTTTGTGCACATGCCATCAATCACGATAAAAATTATTATTTCATAAACGATACTCTTAAGGATAGTGATTTTCAAGACCATCCATATACCACTTCTCATAATGCGATACGTTCTTATGCAGGTGTCAAGTTACAAGATGAAAACGAATTACCGTTAGGAACAATTTGTGTCCTAGACTCTGTTCCACATGAATTCACTGAAGAAGATCAACAAGCACTAGAATTAATAGCAAATCTAGTAATGCGACATTTAAAACTTTATAAAATAAATGAAGAGTTAAGAGAATCGCAAGAACGTTTGAAAGAGAATAATGAAATGTTGAAGAGTTTTGCTCATACAGTTTCTCATGATATGAAAATGCCTCTTGCAAACATGGTTCTTACTACAGATATTGTTTCAAAAAAATATGGTGAATCTCTTGATGAAACAGGTAAGAATTATTTGAAATATATTAAAGATGCCGCTTTTGGATTATCAGATTACATAGGTCAAATATTATCCCATTATGAGAGTGATAGTTTTATGATTGAGGAACGTGAAAGGTTTGACATCTATACGCTATTGGAACATGTTCAAGATATACTTGCTATCCCAGATAATATTAATTTTATATTAGT
>JALZUY010000004.1 GCA_023301395.1 Nonlabens sp. | reverse complement strand
AGCATATAAAATAAATGGAGAAGATACATATGCTATTCAGTTCCATCCCGAAGTTTATCATTCAACAGACGGGAAACAATTATTAGAAAACTTCTTAATTAAAATAGCAAAGGTAAATCCAGACTGGACACCTAACGCGTTTGTAGGAGAAACCGTTGCAGCACTTCAAGAAAAAATAGGTGATGATAAAGTCGTTTTAGGACTAAGCGGTGGAGTGGATTCATCAGTCGCAGCAATGTTATTGCATAAAGCGATCGGTAAAAATCTCTATTGCATTTTTGTGAATAATGGTTTGTTACGTAAAGATGAATATTCTCAAGTTTTAGACCAGTATGAAGGTATGGGCTTGAATGTGAAAGGAGTAGATGCTTCGGCACGATTTATGGATGCACTAGCAGGACTGGATGATCCAGAGTTGAAACGCAAGGCAATAGGTCGAGTATTCATTGAAGTATTTGATGATGAGGCTAAGGAAGTTCAAAACGTAACATGGTTAGCACAAGGTACTATCTATCCAGACGTGATAGAAAGTGTAAGTGCAACAGGTGGACCTAGCGCCACTATAAAATCACATCATAATGTAGGTGGATTGCCTGATTTTATGAAATTGAAAATTGTAGAACCGTTGAGAGCTTTATTTAAAGATGAAGTTAGACGAGTAGGAGCATCTATGGATATGGCCGCCGACCTTTTAGGTAGACATCCATTTCCGGGACCAGGATTAGCGATTCGTATCCTAGGAGATATCACTCCTGAGAAAGTCGCTATCTTACAAGAAGTTGATGCTGTTTTTATCAATAATTTAAGAAAATGGAATTTATATGATAAAGTATGGCAAGCAGGAGCGATTCTATTACCAGTTAACAGTGTAGGTGTTATGGGAGATGAGCGCACTTATGAAAAATGTGTTGCTTTGAGAGCTGTAGAAAGTACAGACGGTATGACCGCAGATTGGGTGAATTTACCTTACGAGTTTTTGCAGGCAACCAGTAATGAGATAATAAATAAGGTGAAAGGCGTTAATAGAGTAGTATACGATATCAGTTCTAAGCCGCCAGCAACCATAGAATGGGAATAAAATAATATGAAAAATATAATCTTAATAGCTTTTGTTTTTTTCGCTTTCGCGAAAGCGACTGCAACTTTACAAAACTACAAGCAACACGTAGTTCAAAAAGGTGAAACGGTATTTAGTATAGTAGGTCAGTATCAAATTAATGCTGCAGAATTAATTGCGCTCAATCCAGATATCAAATCGGGATTAAAAGAAGGATCTATTCTACTAATTCCAATGGGGAATGATGTGTTAACCCAACGCAAAATCGTTTCTTATAAAAAGCATAAAGTACGCCGCAAGCAAACACTTTATGGAATTTCAAAGAAGTATAATATAACAGAATTAGACTTAAAGGAAGCAAATAAGGAGTTGTATTCTAAAGGTTTAAAGAAAGGCGATCGCATCAAGATTCCCGTTTTTGAAGAAGTTAAAATGCCTGTGGTAATTAAACCAGTAGAAACCGTTCCAGTTGATATACCACTTAAAGACGGTGAATATCGAGTAATGCCTAAGGATACTAAATTTGGTATCGCAACTAAGTACGGTATAAAAGTACCTGAATTAGAAAAATTGAATCCCGACATGAAGGATCTTCAACCAGGTATGGTCATTAATGTTCCTAAGAATACAGCTTCAATTATAGATGGAGCTACTACAAGTTCAAATGATGAAGCAGTTCCAATGACAACATTTATTGATTATTTAGTGCCTGCAAAGATGACTATGTATTCATTAGAAAACCTTACAGGAATAAGTGAAGACTCACTATTAGTATTAAATCCTCAAATTAAAGATGGTTTAAAACTAGGAATGAATATCAAGATTCCTAATCCTGCTGCTGCACAAGCAAATGTTATGGATTCAAAGATTTCTGGATTTGCAAACCTACTTGATAGTATATCAAGTTTTGATTCTCAACGTTTTGCCGTGATGCTACCTCTTTCATTGAATAAATTAGGAGATGACACTACAGAAAGTGAATTATTACGCAAAGAAGGAGCAACACGTATAGCACTAGACTTCTATAGTGGTATGACTATCGCAAGAGACTCTGCTCAGGCGCTGGGATTATCAGTTTCATTTGACGTATTTGATACTCAAAAGAAGGCAGATAATGTGAGAAGTATTATTTCATCTCAAGATTTTTCTAATTATAATGCTGTAGTAGGACCACTTCTTGCTAAGAATGTAGTAGTAGCTGCCAAAGAGTTGAAAGGTCAAAACATTCCAGTAATATCTCCATTAACAAATACTGATGTTAGATTGTACAAGAATTTATTTCAAGCAAGACCCGATGAAGCTCTACTGAAGCAAAAACTCATGGATTATTTAGCCGCAAATACTGAAGGTAAAAATATCATTCTAGTAACTGATACTAAAAAACCAGAACTCAAAAATGAATACTTAGCACTGTTTCCAAATGCTAAAGAATTAATACCTAACAAGGATAACTACATTTATAAGCAAACCTATATTAACGCTCTAGATCCAGACAAAGAAAACTGGGTGATTCTAGCAGTAGATAATGAAGGCTTTATTACAGATGCTGTTTCCCATTACTCAGCAAAAGCAAATTCTCATAAAATTACCATGTTCGGTTATGAAAACTATGATGAGTTAGAGTTACCTCATTTAAGGTTAGGTAATTTGAAATATACTTACCCTAGTATGAATAAGGATTCAGGAAGTAACAATAGTTTTGCAAGAAAATTTTACACGAAGTATCGTATTTCACCAAATGCTTATGCAACAAGAGGATTTGATATCGCTATGGATATTATTCTTAGAAATGCAAGCGCAGGAGATTTATTTGAAAGCGCCATGAGTAATGGTAGTACTACTCAGGTAGAGAATAAATTTAATTATTCTAAAAAATTCATGGCAGGATATTATAACGAGTCGGTTTATCTACTGCAGTATAATGAAGACTTAAGTATAAAAGAATTGAACTAATGACATCAGCAGTTACGTATTTAGGAGATTTAAGATGTGAAAGTAAACACTTGAAAAGTGAAGACACTTTCATGACAGATGCACCTACAGATAATAATGGAAAAGGAGCCGCTTTTTCTCCTACAGACACCGTCGCTACAGGTCTTGCTAGTTGCATGCTTACCGTTATGGGTATTAAAGCAAACGATTTAGAAATCGATTTGAAAGGCAGTATTGCGCAAGTAACAAAGACAATGAATTCTAATCCACGTCGCATTTCTCAAATAGATGTGGTTCTTGATATGAATGGAAACTGTGATAAACGTGCACAATTAATCTTGGAACGTATTGCAAACACTTGTCCGGTTCACAATAGCCTGCATCCAGATATTATTAAAAATATCACTTTTAACTGGTCTTAAATGAAATCATTACTTCTTTTGTTAACCATGTTAATGGCCACAATCGTGGTGCCAGAGAAGAAGTTTACGTTTCAAGAAAAACCAATGCTTACTTGGGGAGATTTTATGGGAACACCACCTGTAAATGCCCAGCACGCAGCCAGTGTGAATTCCGGACTGGCTTATAGTTACAGCGCAAAGATTGAAGGAAAGAATGTTTCGCTAGAATTTGAGGTGCGTAGTGAATTCTATCCACAACTTAGTTGGAAGAAAGATTTAAAAGAAAACGATGAACAATTGTTGCAACACGAGCAATTACATTGGAATATATCAGAACTCTTCGCACGTATTCTTAGAAAAGAATTTGATAATTATCAACCTACTCGCAATTATAAAAACGAAATTTCAAAGATTTTCAAAAAGGTAGAAAACAATCGTCAAATCATGCAAAATCGCTATGATAAAGAAACAAATCATGGTTTAAAACTCACACAACAAAGAGAATGGCAAACATATGTTTCTCAAGAGTTCTTTAAAATGGGTTAATATTTAGAGTAAAAACCTCTTCAATTCGTAGATCTTAGATTCTTTAAAACTGACTCCATATACTTATTTACACCTTTTATTCATTCTCCTAAACGTTATACCGCTTCATAGTGGGAGCTATTAATCATTATCGCAAAATTATTTCAGATTTTCACTAACCACTATACTTTACAAGAGACCAACTTCTTGAAAATTTAATATCAAATCTCTTAAAATACTCATCTATTTACCATGTAGAATTCTACATAAAATGACTATTTTTGCAGCTGATTTTAAACAGCTCAGATTACGTATATGGCACACGCAAAGTACATTTTTGTAACCGGTGGAGTTACCTCTTCTTTAGGTAAAGGAATTATAGCCGCATCTCTTGCAAAACTGCTTCAAGCACGTGGTTTTAGAGTGACTATTCAAAAACTTGATCCATATATTAATGTTGATCCAGGAACACTTAATCCTTATGAACATGGAGAGTGTTACGTAACTGAAGATGGTGCCGAAACAGATCTTGATCTCGGACATTATGAGCGTTTTCTTAATGTTAATACTTCTCAAGCAAATAACGTAACCACTGGTAGAATTTACCAAAGCGTAATTCAAAAAGAACGCCGTGGTGAGTTTTTAGGAAAAACAGTACAAGTAATTCCTCATATAACAGACGAGATTAAACACCGCATCCAGATTCTTGGAAAATCAGGTGATTATGATATCGTGATTACTGAGATAGGTGGAACTGTAGGAGATATTGAATCTCTACCATACATAGAAAGTGTACGTCAATTGAATTGGGAACTTGGTGAGCATAATTCTATGGTGATTCACTTAACATTGATTCCTTACTTGAGTGCTGCTGGTGAGTTAAAAACTAAGCCTACACAACATAGTGTGAAAACATTAATGGAAAGTGGAGTACAAGCAGACATTTTAGTTTGCCGTACAGAGCATGAATTGTCTGAAGAAATTAAAATGAAACTCGCTCGTTTTTGTAACGTGCGTCGTGAGGCAGTAATACAATCAATAGATGTTGAAACGATCTATGATGTACCTAATAAAATGCTTGCCGAAGGTTTAGATACTGTAGTTCTTGAAGAGTTGAAATTGAATTCTCAAAAAGATCCAGATCTAACAACATGGAATGAATTTGTACAACGTCATAAAAACCCTAAAAGTGAAGTTACTATAGGATTAATTGGAAAATACGTTGAATTACAAGATTCTTATAAATCAATACTGGAAGCATTTATACATGCAGGTGCTGCAAACGAGGTTAAGGTGAAGATTGAATCTATTCATAGTGAATTCCTTGATGTAAAAGATGTAAGCGCCAAGTTGGCACATCTTGACGGCTTGCTAGTAGCTCCAGGATTTGGTGAACGCGGAATTGAAGGAAAGATAGAAGCAGTACGTTTTGCTAGAGAAAATAAAATTCCGTTTTTCGGAATTTGTTTAGGAATGCAAATGGCTGTTATAGAGTATAGTAGAAATGTTTTGGGACTCAGTAATGCAAATTCTGTAGAGATGGATGATAAAACTTCACATCCAGTAATTTCATTAATGGAAGAACAAAAAAACATCACAAATATGGGTGGTACTATGCGTTTAGGCGCATGGGATTGTGAATTGAATGGTGGCAATGTGGCAGCCATTTATGGTTCGGGCATGATTTCTGAACGTCACAGACATCGTTATGAGTACAATAATGAATATAAGGAGCAACTAGAAAAGGCTGGTTTGAAATCTACAGGAATCAACCCTAAAACGGGACTTGTTGAAATCATTGAAATTGAAGATCACCCATGGTTCATAGGTGTGCAGTATCATCCAGAGTATAAGAGTACGGTGGCAAATCCACATCCTTTATTCACTTCATTTGTAGCGGCAGCGGCAGCAAAGAAATAAGATTTTAAAGTTTACGCTTTCGCGAAAGCGTAATAAACACAACATAACATAACAGGTTCATAGTAGAGCCGAAGTAAAACCCTTGCGAGGGAATTTTTATGGAACAAAAACCAATCGACTGGAAATCAATTATAGGAATGGGACTTATCGCCATTATTTTCCTATACTGGATGAGTCAAACCAAAGAAGAAGTAGCCGAAACCAATCCAGAAACGACTACCGAAGTAAGCTCATCTAACGCTACTACAACTCCACAATTAACATCAAATGATTCTACCGCTGTTACTGCTGCAGTTAATAATGGTGTTTTTCAAGCTGGATCAAGTGAAGTAATTACTTTTGAAAATGATCTAATTGAGTTTAAAATTGATTCAAAAGGAGCATTAATTAAAGAAGCACTTTTAAAGAGCTTTAAAACTTATGATTCTTTACCAGTTTACCTAGCAAAACCTAACGAGAAAGATCATCAACTAGATCTTGAATTTATGACTACTGACGGTCGTAAAATGCATACTAAGGATATGACTTTTACACCTTCACAATCTATGAATGGTGCAAATAAAGTATTATCATTCAAGGCAAACGTAGGAGCTGGTCAATTCCTTGAATTTAGGTATGAGTTACAACCAAAGAACTATATGATGGATTTTACCATACGTTCTCAAGGGATGTCTCAAACCTTCAATACTTCTGAGACTCCACAATTGAACTGGGAAATGCTGGCTTACAAGCGTTCAAAAGGAATGGATAATGAGAATCGTTATACTGAGATAAAGTTTGAATACGGTGGTGGAAGTGACGATTACACAGGACAAGGAACTGATGCCGAAGAAGAGGAAGAGGCCGTTTCTTATATCGCTTACAAGCAACATTTCTTTACATCGATACTATTAACAGACAAGCCATTCAAAAAGGCAAAATTAATGTCTGAGAATCTTGAATCATTGGATGAAGAACAAGATACTTATACTAAGAAATTCAATTCTCAAATCGAGCTAGAATATACTGGTGGTGAGCTAGCATATAACATGGACTGGTATTTTGGTCCTACAGATTATGATATCCTTGATAAATATGAACGTAACCTTGATGAAGTTGTTGATTTAGGTTGGGGAATTTTTGGATGGATTAATGAATTTGTAATTAGACCATTATTTACATTCTTGACTAAAGGTGCAGGAATTCCTTATGGTATTGCGATTATTTTATTGACTATATGTGTGCGTCTTATATTATCTCCAGTATTATATAAGAGTTACTTGACTCAGGCAAAAATGAAAATTCTAAAGCCAGAGTTGAATCGTATTGCAGAGAAGTACAAGGATAACGCAATGAAAAAGCAGCAGGAGACCATGAAGGTCCAGAGCGAGGCAGGCGCCAGTCCGCTGTCGGGTTGTTTGCCTGGCTTGCTACAAATGCCTGTTTTCTTTGCACTCTTTAAGTTTTTCCCAACAGCTTTTGATTTAAGACAAAAAAGTTTCTTGTGGGCAGACGATTTATCGAGTTATGATGAGATATTTAAATTGCCATTTGAGGTTCCTTTTTACGGTGATCACGTGAGTTTGTTCCCTATACTAGCATCGGTAGCGATATTCTTTTACATGCAAATGACTACTGGTCAGACTATGCAAAACACGCAGCAACCTGGTATGCCTAACATGAAATTTATCATGTACCTATCACCGTTGTTCATGCTGGTATTCTTTAATAACTACGCAAGTGGATTATCATTGTACTACTTTGTTTCTAACCTGATTACCATCGGTATCATGCTAGTAATTAAGAACTTTGTAATTAAAGAAGAAAAAGTACTTGCTAAAATCGAGAAGGCAAAAGCTGCTCCTAAGAAGAAAAAAGGACGTTTTGCATCTAAGATGGGTGACATCATGAAACAAGCTCAAGAACAACAAGAAGCACAAAAGAAAGGTAAGAAGTAATTGAAGTTAGGTCAAGTCGAGACCTAAACCTTTATAGTTATTAATATTTCAAAAATCCCATCTAATGATCTAGATGGGATTTTTTCATTCACAAAATTTCGTTTTAGGTATAATCTGTCTTTGGGTTTATTAGTTTTTTAATAATATGATTCATAGTAAACGTAACCATCAAAAAGACAGATTATAGAA
>JALZUY010000003.1 GCA_023301395.1 Nonlabens sp. | reverse complement strand
CTCTATTACTGATGTAAATGGATGTATGAACAGCTCAACGGTTGTAATCACTATCGAGCCAGCACCAGAGTCTGGGAATTATATAGGAACACCATTTGAAGTTTGTGAGGATCAAGCAATGGCAAGCTCTCCATTTGATTTATTCTCTTTACTAGATGGAACACAAGACACTAACGGAACTTGGTTTGCAGGTCCTAACTCAACAGGTACTGCAATAACAAACCCAATAAACTTAACAACATTAGGAAACGGAACATTTGATTTCACTTATACAGTTCCTGCTATAGGAACATGTACTGACGTTGATGTAACGGTTCAAGTAATTATATCTGCAATTGGTAATTCAGGAACAGCAACACCATTTATAGTGTGTGAAACGGATCTTGTTGCAAACTCGCCTTTTGATTTATTCAATCAACTAGCTGGTCAAGATACTGGTGGAACATGGACTGATGATGATACAACTGGAGCATTAACTGGAAGTAATGTGGATTTAACATTACTAATAGTTGGAACTTTTAATTATAGCTATACAGTTATTAATGGAAGTTGTATGACTTCAACGATAGTAGCAGTGACTGTTGAAGCGTCCCCACAAGCAGGAACAGGAACTGATTTTGCCATTTGTATCTCAGATTTGAATACAGGACAATTATTGAATTTATTCAATCAATTGACGGGTCAGGATTCTGGTGGAACATGGAATGATGATGATGCAACTGGTGCCTTAGCTACTTCAAACGTGAATTTAAATGCACTTGCAATAGGTACTTATAACTTTACATATACAGTACCTGCAACATCAAATTGTGCCAGTGATTCTGAAACGGTAGCTGTTATAATAAATGATATTACTGCACCAACTGCTCCTGCAACACAAGATTTTTGTGACTCGGCTACCGTAGCAGATTTAGTAGGAACTGGAAACAATATTCAGTGGTATGATGACGTCGCACTTACATTATTATTAACCTCAACCGATGCCCTTATAGATGGTGAGAATTATTTTTCGACACAAACTGATTCAGCAACAAATTGTGAATCATCACTTTCTACAGTCGTAACCGTAAACATATTTGTATCACCTAGCACTGGAATTGCAGTTCCATTAACTGTTTGTAGTGATCTAACAATGGTTGATCTATTTACTGCTTTAGATGGATCACAAGATGCTGGTGGAACATGGATTGATACCGATGCAACTGGTGCTTTATCGGGAAGTATATTTGACGCAACAGCAATTACTGATGGAACGTATAATTTTGAGTATACAATTACAGCTAACGCTCCTTGTTTAGATTCCTCTACGATTGTTACTGTAATTGTACAATCTCCATTATCTGCTGGGACAAACACCATGCTTGACCTTTGTAGTGATAACGGAACTATAGATTTATTTACTCTTCTAGGAACAGCCGATGCTGGTGGAAGTTGGTCTCCTACACTAGATAGTATGACTGGAGTGTTTGACCCTTTAGTAGATATGGCTGGAACATATACTTATACGGTTATGAACGATTGTAATACATCAAATGCTACAGTAGATGTAACTCTAACTCTTGCTCCTAATGCAGGATCAGATAGTACACTTGCACTTTGTGCTATTGATGATTCACCTATTGATTTATTAACTCAATTAGGAGGAACACCAGATACTACAGGAACATGGTCTCCATTATTAACTGGTGGTGGAAATATTTTTGATCCTGTATTGGATGGAACTGGAATATATACGTATACGGTAGCTGCAACTTCATCTTGTACTACAGCTGCTATGGCTCAAATTACTGTTCAAGTAGATGATAGTCTACCACCAACAGTGGTTAATGCAAATTTAGACTACTGCGCAACAGATGACGCAATGGTCATGGACCTAGATGCTGCAGTAACTGGAACAATGATTACATGGTATGATACTATCAATGGTACAACACCATTAGTAGATTCAGATTTATTAGTAGATGGTACTACTTATTTTGCTACTCAAACAAATGCTACTGGATGTGAATCTAGTTCAAGAGTTCAAGTAACAGTTGTAGTTGGAGACGCTCCTACTCCAACTCTTGTTGTAGACGGTGATTTATTCTGTATCAATGACAATCCTACTTTATTAGAATTGACTGAAAGTATTACTGAATTTGATGAATTGACTTCTAATGTGGTATGGTACGATTCTGCTGACAGTACTACTCCATTAGCTTCTTCAACAACTCTTTTAAATGGAACTACTTACTATGTAGTTTTAATAGATCCAGTTACTGGTTGTGAAAGTAACTTAAGATTAGCAGTAACAACAGACTTAACCGCATGTGGTATTGTTATGATACCCGATGGATTCTCTCCTAATAATGATGGTGTGAATGACATATTTGATATAGATAATCTAGGATTCTTATATCCAGATTTTCAAATGGAGATTTACAATAGATACGGAAACTTAGTTTATACAGGTACAGATAGTACTCTTAGATTTAACGGTTTCTCTAATCAAAAAGCATTATTAAATGATGGTGAGCTACCAGTAGGAGTTTATTACTACATATTAAACTTCAACGATGGAATTAACAAACCCCAACAAGGGAGACTTTACTTAAGCAGATAGTCTCAAGAAAGATGATAAACATGAAGAATATTTATAGAACATATATAATCCTAGCGGTAGCTTTTTGCGCCGGTTGGAATAGTACTGCTCAACAAGATCCGCAGTTTACGCAATACATGTATAATCAAAATATTGTTAATCCAGCTTATGCTACCGGTAATACGTCTGAGATTAACATTGGTGGATTGTATCGTACACAATGGGTTGGGCTAGAAGGAGCGCCTAAAACAGCTTCTCTATTTGTACATTATCCAGTAAGTGATCGTGTAGAATTAGGCCTATCATTTACAAATGACGATATAGGAAATGTAGTTACAGAAAATAATATATATGCAGATTTTGCATACATCTTACCGGTATCTGAAAAAGCAAAACTTTCTTTAGGGATAAAAGCTGGATTGACCCTTTTTGATGCCAATTTTAATGGATTCAATTTACAATCTGGTGGTGTAGGAACAGATGTTGCTTTTAATGAAAATGTAACCCAAAGCTTTCCAAATGTAGGTTTGGGAGCTTTTTATTTTACAGATAAATATTATCTAGGACTGTCAGCTCCTAATTTGTTAACGACAACACATCTTGAAAATGAAAATGGCGTACAATCCACTGGAGTGCAGGATATCCATTTTTTCATGACTGGTGGTTATGTATTTGATATCAATAAAGATATCAAGTTCAAACCAGCGTTTATGGCTAAAGGTGTAAAAGGTGCGCCGTTATCTCTGGACCTTACTGCAAACGTATTATTTAATGAAAAAATTGAAGCTGGTGTTGCCTATAGATTTGGTGACGCTATTAGTGGATTAGTAAACTTTAGAGTGGCTCCTGATTTAAGAATAGGTTATGCTTATGATTACACGACTAATAACTTAGGAAATTTCAATACTGGTTCGCACGAAATTATACTTTTGTTTAATGTAAAATCAAAATTCTGGAAGAGTGGTTATGACCGTTCTCCTAGATTCTTTTAAAAAATACTATACTGAATATTATGAGATTAATCATAACCTCTATATTGACAATGTTGTTTGTTGCAACATCTTTAAATGCTCAAAATTTAAACTTAAAAAAGACCAATAGGCTTTTTAAAAATCAGGCTTATAAAGAAGCCATAGAAAATTACGAGAACTTAAAGCAATCTGAAAATGTCTTAAAAAACCTAGGTGATAGTTACTATTACACAGGCGACATGGCCAAAGCCGCATTTACATATTCTAAGATTGAAGACAACTACGGTGCTATTGAAGATTACAATAGAATATACAGGTATGCACAAGCATTACTGGCTCTAGAAGACTATGGTAAAGCAGATGGATATTTACTTTATTATCATGGTAAAGATTGGAACACCAGTGAATATTTAAAAGAACTAGCAAAGAAAACGCCACACAATTTTAAAGTAGCTACTGTGAATAATCAGGGAACAAATAGTGATTTTGGAATGACGTTTATGAACAATAATAAAGTTGTTTTTGCTTCTTCTCGTAACTTAGACAGACCTGTTTATGCTTGGAACGGTTTACCATATTTAGATTTATATACTGCTACATTAGATCAATACGGGACTTTAGGTTCTATTCAACCTTTGACAGGTTTAAATACTAATTTACATGAAAGTAACGCCGTATTTACAAACAATGGTACTGTTATGTATTTTAATAGAAATAATGAAAATCGTGTAAAAATTGACGATCAGCGAGTATCAAATATGAAAATTTATAAAGCTGAACTTATTGAAAGTAAATGGTCAAACGTTCAAGCATTACCATTTAATAACGAAATGTATAGTATCCAGCATCCTGCTGTTAGTAATGATGGATCTACTCTTTATTTCTCTAGTGATATGCCTGGTGGTTATGGTGAATTTGATCTCTATAAAGTAAGCATTAATGAAGATGGCACATATGGAGAACCTGTTAATCTAGGTGAAGAAATAAACACACCACACTTAGATCAATTTCCATATATCAGTGAGATAAACACGTTATACTATGCAACTAATGGTAAACAAGGTGTAGGTGGATTAGATATACATAGAAGTAATCTAGTCGATGGAATTTATGACAGGCCAGTTAATTTAGGAACTACTATTAATAGTTCTAGAGATGATTTTGCTTTCATCATCAATGAGAAACTAAATAAAGGTTATTTTTCTTCTAATCGTTCGGGTATTGATAAATTGTATCAAACGGTAAGAGAGGAAAATATATTAACTAAATATGCTATTAATGGAGTTGTTCAAGACAGTATATCTGGAAGATTATTACCAGGTTCATTAGTTTCATTACTTGATGAACATGAGATCTTGATTGATGATATGATTGTAGGTAAGGACGCTAAGTATTCTTTCAAGCTCGATCCTAATAAAAAGTATACCATAAGAGGAACTCGTAAACTATATATTCCTCAAGATGTACAATTCTCAACAGACAAGAATGGAAGCATCAGTCATGATATTTATTTAACGCTCTTATCCTATCAAGATGCCGAGGTTACTATTAAACCAGATCGTAAAGGAGATGTTCAAGTGGAGTTAGATCAAATATTCTTTGATTTTGATAAGGCAATCATTAAGCCTAGTGCAGCTAGAACCCTAAATAACCTTGTTGAAATCATGAAAAAGTATCCAGCAATGTATATAGAAGTATCTTCACACACTGATGTGCGTGGCCCAAGTGAATATAACTTGGAATTATCAAAGAAACGTGCGGTTTCAACATTGGAATACCTAGTAAGTAGAGGTATTGAAAGACGTAGACTTAGAAGTATAGGTTATGGTGAGATGCAACCACTTAACAATTGTGTATCAGAAGGAATATGCAGTGAGGAAGACTATCGTATTAATAGAAGATGCGAATTCAAAATTGTTAAGTAACTAAAAACGATATAAAATAAATCCCAAATATTTTATTAGTTAACAACAAGCAGAAGTGAAAATCGATAAATCTATATTTATGAATATAATAATCAGTGCTTGTTTATTGACCATAGTATTTGCGTGCGTAACAAAGAAAAGTGCAGTTGAATTGAGTAAAATCAAATATTCTAAAATATCAAAAGAAAAAAACTTACTGATAAGTAAAAAAGGCACTTACATTTCTAAAGACACTCTCTTTTCATTAGATGAACAATTAGACAACGAAGTATCAACCGATTTAATTAGATTCAATGATAATAGAACGGTTCAGATTTCAAGGGGATTAATAAGCGAAAATAAAAATATAGCCGTTACTAATGAAAACTTAATTGATTTCATTAGTAATATAACATCTCATTATTATTATTATTTTAAAGGAAAAAATAAGTTGATTATTGAGAGATATGAAGGTAAAAGTTATGACGCATCATTTTATGCACTTGGAGGACCACGCAATGGAGCTTATGTAGTTTCAGAAAAATTTGAGATTAGAGGAGATACTTTATTTAATATGGAAAAATATAAGACCAACTTTAAACAAATGTATATTTTGAATAAGAAGCTGATTGAAAATCATTCGGAATTAAAAGCTAATTGGTAAATAATGCCAGTTGCTAACAGTGTATAAAAAAACATAAGGTATTTGTGGCTTAATCGAAAGGTCTGTGAATATTAACAAAGTCCGCTAAATATAAAATTTGGCATTTATAGAGCAAAAGATAAAAGCAAAATATTTATATTTAGCTAAGTAATAAACCGAAACGAAAGTGCTTATCACCTGCC
>JALZUY010000002.1 GCA_023301395.1 Nonlabens sp. | reverse complement strand
CTTTTTATTCTACATTAATTGATTTTCCATCTCGACAAATATTGAAGGAGAATGAAGATATAAAATCTCAAAAGAAAACTTTTGATACTATATCAATACCTAAAGAAATTACACCTAAAAAGCTTGAAAAACTTCAATGTATCTATGAATGGGAAATAATTGAAAATGTGTTTTTCTAATTCAACTAATTGTAAATTTCCATTTGATCCCTATTCCCAAATAGCATAACAATAATACCTGCTTAATTACCGTTCATTTTTCATACTTGTTGCTTCACTAACCATAGAGCATTAAAAATGAAAAAAATACTAGCCTTGCTTTTCAGTAGCATATTTTTAATGACCAGTAATGCACAAAGTCCTTACAAAATGTATGGACCTAGCACTGCTGTAGAACCTACTACGCAGGCAATTGTTTCTCAAGGATTTACATTCAGCAAGGAGTTGATGGAAAATTTTACTTATAACTTAAAAACTTACGAGAATAACACACTCAGTCTTGATGATACCATTTCTATGTTAGGTACTGATCCTGAAGAGTTATCTATGTATGGAATAAGAGCCGTAGATCATAGAATGGCAATAATTAATCAATCACCTAAAGTTACAGATACCGTTTCTTATCAACCTACTAAGGATGAAATCATCTTCCATCATTCATCGAGTAAACATCTTTTTGACACACCATACTGGTCGCACTCTATTGAAGAATTAGTCTACACCAATGATGATAAAATAATTGCTTCTCAAGATCAAAACAATTTTATCAAATTTTTCTACGATAACTATGATAACTTGATAGAAATTTTGAGTTATCCATCTTCTATAGAATTTAGCCCAGATAACGAAGATGGAGAAAATGGGATTCCTGTCACAAGTTTAACGCCTTACACTTATGTAAAACTCAGTTATGATGAGAAAAATAGAGTAATTAGTAAGTGGATTTATAGTGATCAAAGTTACTTATTTGAGAATACAAATAACACTTATAATGAGGCGATAACTCTTATCCATTATACCGGAAAATATAATAACGATGATCAATTAGAGCAAAAATCCATCACCAGTTACAGATTAAAAAATCTTGAATCAGAATCTGAAAAATCAAATGAATTGGCTCTAATACTAGAAAATCCTCAATCTGTAAGCTTCAATAAACTAACTAGATTCTTTTACTCAAAAGAAATTACACCATTTAAATACCTTTATGATGCTACTGGAAAGCTTGTATCAGAATCTAGGAAAACAGAGGAATGGCTTTATAAAAATGATCTCTTAGAAAAGAAAGCCACTTTTATAAGCAATGATTTATCCATAAGCTATCTTGGAAATACAACGACACTTTTAGAAACAACAGCTCAAGCAAATGAAAAAGGTGATTTAAAAACAACATCTAACAAACAGGTTTACACCTTAGATGAGCACTCATTTTTAATCGAACACACTTCTTATCATAAAACCGACACGAGTAAAGTCTTTCAAATAATAGAAAAAGAGACGATGAAAATCGTCTATAAATAAGTCTCCATAAATTGTAAACAAGTCGTTAATAATTACGCTTTCGCGACAGCGGAAACCAACAAAATAAAAACCTAAAAAAGTATCTTTGCAACAGCCCACAAAAGCGCTTACAATGATCCATTTTTACGGTAACCCAACCAAGTCCCTATACGCAGTACAAACTCAAACACCTATTTCTGATGAAGATAATCAGAAGTTGCAATGGCTATTTGCTGGTGCTCCTAAACTAGAAGCAGATGCTGTATCTGGTTTCTTTACAGGACCACGAGCAACAACCATTACTCCATGGTCCACAAATGCTGTGGAAATCACTCAAAACATGGAGATTAAAGGAATTCTAAGAATAGAAGAATTTCATAAATGTGCTGGAGATTCACAATATGATAAGATGTTATTGCAAAAATTTGATGGTCTTGATCAATCACAATTTGATGTAACCATTGAAGCTGCTGGTGTTCTTGAAATAGATGACATTCCAGCTTATAACATGCAAGAAGGACTTTCATTAAGTGATGATGAAATCGATTATCTAGTGTCGTTATCAGAAAAATTAAATCGTAAGCTTACTGATAGTGAGGTATTCGGGTTTTCACAAGTAAACTCTGAACACTGCCGTCACAAGATTTTTAACGGTACATTTATTATCGATGGAGAAGAAATGCCTTCTTCCCTATTTAAATTAATCAAAGAAACAAGCAAACAAAACCCTAACGGTATTGTAAGTGCTTACAGTGATAACGTGGCCTTTGTAGAAGGACCGCAAGCAGAGCAATTTGCTCCTAAAACGGCAAACAAACCAGATATTTACCAGACAAGTTTATTTGATTCTGTAATATCCTTAAAAGCAGAAACACACAACTTCCCAACAACCGTAGAGCCATTTAATGGAGCTGCAACAGGTTCTGGTGGAGAAATACGTGATCGATTAGCTGGTGGACAAGGTTCTTTACCGCTTTCAGGAACAGCTGTTTACATGACTAGTTATTCCCGATTGAATGATGAACGTCCATGGGAAAATGGATTTGAAGCTCGTAAATGGCTCTATCAAACACCTATGGATATCTTAATCAAAGCATCTAACGGTGCGAGTGATTTTGGTAACAAATTTGGACAGCCATTAATTAATGGTTCTGTATTGACTTTTGAACATCAAGAAGGAGAACAAAATCTAGGCTTTGATAAAGTCATCATGCAAGCTGGTGGAATAGGTTACGGTAAAAAAGAACAAGCTTTAAAGAAAACTCCAGACGCTGGCGATGACATCATCGTTATGGGTGGAGATAATTATAGAATAGGAATGGGTGGAGCTGCTGTAAGTAGTTCTGACACTGGAGCATTAGATTCTGGTCTGGAATTAAATGCGGTACAACGTTCTAATCCTGAGATGCAAAAACGTGCTGCAAACGCGATACGTGGTCTTGTAGAAAGTGACCACAATCCTATCAAATCTATTCACGATCATGGTGCTGGTGGACACTTAAACTGTCTGTCTGAACTAGTTGAAGAAACTGGCGGTATTATCGATACTGATAAATTACCATCTGGTGATCCTACTCTATCTCGTAAAGAGCTTATAGGAAACGAATCTCAAGAACGTATGGGATTAGTTATGGACGCAAAAGACACACCTATATTAGAAGAAATTGCCGCTCGTGAGCGCGCACCTTTATATAAAGTTGGTAAAGTAACTGGAGATAACAAGTTTACTTTTAGTGAGAAAGATGGTCGCAGTCCTATGGACCTGGCACTAGAAGACATGTTCGGTTCCAGTCCTAAAACGATAATGGATGATAAAACAATCAACCGCACTTATGCACCAGTAACTTATGACGGTAAAGATTTTAAACTCTACCTTTCTCAAGTATTACAACTAGAAGCTGTTGCCTGTAAAGACTGGTTGACAAACAAAGTAGATCGCTGTGTAACAGGTCGTGTTGCAAAACAACAGACTTGTGGTGAACTACAATTGCCATTAAATAACGTAGGCGTTATGGCTATGGATTATAACGGTAAAAATGGAGTTGCGACCACTTTAGGTCATGCACCAGTTGCCGCTTTAATAGATCCAGCGGCTGGTTCTCGCAACGCTATTGCAGAGTCATTAACTAACCTGGTTTTTGCACCATTAGAAAAAGGTCTAAAAGGCGTGAGTTTAAGTGCCAACTGGATGTGGCCATGTAACAATCCTGGTGAAGATGCTCGTTTATACAGTGCTGTAAAAGCCGTGAGTGAGTTTGCCATCGAGCTAGGAATCAACGTTCCTACCGGTAAGGATAGTTTGAGTATGAAGCAAAAATATCCAGATATGGATGTGCTTGCTCCAGGAACTGTAATCATAAGTACTGTAGGATCTTGTGATGATATTTCTAACATTGTAGAACCTGTTTTACAACGTGATTATAACGCTCCTATATATTATATCAACATGAGTGGCGACGACCATAAATTAGGTGGTTCTAGCTTTGCTCAAACTCAAAATAAGATAGGTAGTGAATGTCCTACTATTGTTGATAGTTC
>JALZUY010000001.1 GCA_023301395.1 Nonlabens sp. | reverse complement strand
GCTGGAATTGTTACTGTAAAAGGAAAAGTTACAACGTTTATGCTGTTAAAATCTATATCATAACCTGTTCCTAAGGTTCCAATGGTACTGGTGCCATCAATATTTACTTCAACAGTAGTGTCTACTGTTGGACTAGGGTTAGTAAGGTTAATAGAGATAGTCGCAACATCATCTTCATTTATAGTAGATGTAGCAAGAGCAAATTCTATTTCAGTTTGTTTAAATTCAATTTCTCTGTAAGCGCTTAAAACTTCAATTCCTGGATTTGCACCTGAACCAGCCATAGGAGTCACTCCTACGGCGATAAAACGATCACCATCAGTTACCGTGGTTAAATAGGTGCTTGCAGTTTCTCCGGATATAACTGTTAAGTTAGTTCCTATTGCATCGTCTGCTCTATACCATTGAAATGTTGAACCCGATTCTATATCACCTTCAACATCAGAATAAGTGTAGGATAACGTGAGAGTCTCTGTAACTTCAAGTGTTCCAGAATAATCTACTGCTGTAGCTACTGGAATATTATCCATACAATACATATTCATCCAGATGCTTTGTGTTCCATCATAAACTTGAACACATCTAACAGTGCCGTCATTTACATAAATCATCAATCCGTCTGGAATAGGCGTAGATATAGCAGCTCGCTGTGCTAGTGTTACCGTCGGTAGTTTTAAACCTCCATAAACACCACTGCTTATCTCAGAATTAATATCAAGTACAGCTGCAGGATCAGGTGAAGCCGTTCCTATTCCCACTTGAGCGCCTGTAACAAAAGAACAAAGACACAGAAATAATACTAAACTCAAAGTATTCATATAGATGCTATTTAAGACTACTTAAAGTTACACTAAATTAATAAACAACTGATGTTCAACAGTAAATAAATCGTTAAACTACTTAACAAAGTGTTAATAGGGATTTTAAGAACTCACTTCATCTAGATTATCATCCCAGTCTTTAACTTTAGGTTTACCAAATTTACCTAAAGACTTTGCGACTACGGAGGCTACAGTAGCATCGCCTGTTACATTTACTGTCGTACGTAACATATCGAGTGGCCTATCTACCGCAAATATTAACGCAAGAGCAACAGGTAATAGTTCACTTGGGAAATCAATGGATTCCAGTACAATAACAAGCATAACCATTCCGGCTCCTGGAACAGCCGCACTACCTATGGAGGCTAACAATGCTGTTAAAACAATCGTTAATTGTGCACTTAAATCTAAAGGAATACCTAGCGCTTGACAAACAAATACCGCAGCAACGGCTTGGTATAAACTAGTTCCATCCATATTGATGGTAGCTCCTACTGGTAATACAAAACTAGAAACTTCTTTTTCAACGCCCATGTGTTCCTCAACACGCTCCATAGTAACAGGTAAGGTTGCCGCACTTGAACTTGTAGAGAAAGCTAGTAATTGAGCTGGTGCAATTTTCTTTAAGAACCAAAAAGGAGATTTTTTAACATAAAGAGCAAAAATCAAACAATAAATCACAATCATAATTACAAGTCCTACAACAACTGTTAGTGCATAGTACAATAGAGCCAGTAGTACTTCAGGATCATCGGCACTAACTACTACGTTTGCTAATAGTGCAAACACCGCAAATGGTGAGATTAACATAATTAAATCTACCATTTTAAGTACCGTATCATTTAAACTATCAAAGAAGTTTTTCAATGGTTCTGCTTTCTTTTCTCCTATCAATAGCATAGAAACACCTAAGAATATTGCAAAGAATATCACTTGTAACATCAAGCTGTTGTTAGACATAGCTTCTACCGCATTACTAGGCACCATATCGACTAGGGCTTGTAATGGTCCTGAATCTTTAGTTTTGGCAGCTGTTGCAAGTTTCCCAGCTATATTAGAATTACCTTCATAGGTTGCACTTAGTTTTTCTATTGTTTCCTTTGAAATACCTTCTCCTGGCTCAAATAAATTTACTAATCCTAGACCAACCGTAATGGCGATAATCGTTGTTGCGATGTAAATCACAATCGTGCGCAATCCCATATTACGGAACTTAGCAATATCCTTTAAATCTGAAATCCCTTTTATTAAAGAAGCCAGAATGAGTGGTACTGCGATCAATTTCAACAAGTTGACAAATATAGTTCCCAATGGTTTGACCCAATCACCTACAAATTCTTTTCCCCAGTCCATTTGAGTCATCAAAACCCCAAAACCGATTCCCAGAATCATTCCTATTAAAATTTGCCAGTGTAGTGCTAGTTTTTTCATGTAATGTTTTAAATCTGTTGTAATATAATATTTATAATCTTGTAGTTCTCGCTCTTAAAAAATGATCTGCCATAACTAGCGCTGCCATGGCCTCAACAATAGGAACTGCTCTAGGCACCACACATGGATCATGTCTTCCTTTTCCTTGCATAGTCACTTTCTCGCCAGCACTATTAATAGTTTCTTGATCTTGGATTAAAGTTGCAACAGGTTTAAAAGCTACTTTAAAGTAGATATCCATACCGTTTGAAATTCCGCCTTGAATTCCACCACTTAAATTAGTTTGCGTAGTTCCATCTTCATTATAAAGATCATTATGCTCACTACCTTTCATGCGAGAACCTTCAAAACCACTACCATATTCAAATCCTTTTACCGCATTGATGGAAAGCATCGCTTTGGCAAGATCTGCATGTAGTTTATCAAACACTGGTTCTCCTAATCCATTAGGCACATTTTGAATCACACAAGTAATGGTTCCTCCTATGGTATCTCCAGTTTTTCTTATTTGTAGAATTTTTTCTTCACACGCTTTCGCGAAAGCAGCATCAGCACATCTTACTGCATTATTCTCTATCTCGTTAAAATCAAGTTCTTGATATGGCTTATCTAGCGACAGGTCACCTACACTACTCGTATAAGCAGTTATTTTAAAAGAAGCTAGCAACTGTTTTGCTATCGCACCAGCTACTACTCTACTTACGGTTTCTCTTGCACTGCTGCGTCCACCACCACGGTAATCGCGCACACCGTACTTATCATCATAAACCTTGTCTGCATGGCTAGGTCTGTAAGTTTCTTTAATGTGTGAGTAGTCTTTTGATTTTTGGTTCTCGTTTACTATTTGAAAACCGATGGGCGTTCCTGTAGTAACACCTTCAAAAATTCCAGATATGAATTGAACTTTATCAGACTCTTTGCGCTGCGTAACGATCTTGCTCTGTCCAGGTTTGCGTCTATCGAGATCTCTTTGAATCGCGTCCATATCGAGTTGTAATCCTGCTGGACAACCATCTAGAATTCCTCCTATAGCTATGCCGTGCGACTCGCCATAAGTAGTTAGTTTAAATAAGGTGCCAAATGTATTTCCTGCCATATCTACAAATATAGTTAGACAAATTCATAACTTTGGGTTCAAACTATAGCAGTTTGTTTAAATATTAAACTACTTTTTAAAAATACAAATCTGTGAAAAACATTATTACTATTTGCTTCATGTTATGTTTTACAGTTAGCGCCTTAGGACAGAATAACAAAAGAGCCATAAAGGTTTATCAAAAAGCCATTAATGCGGCAGCAGTTAGTGAATATGATGAGGCAATTCAACTATGCAATCTTGCAATAAAACTTTCAGAACCTGATTATAAATCAGAATTCATGCTATTTAAAGGTATGACTTATCAAATTATGGAAGAAGAACAGCTAGCGCTTAACGTATATGATGAGATCATAGCTCTTGATGGTTACCATACTTATAAAGCAAAAAGTTTTAGATCCTTACTTATAAATAAGAAGGATTATCGAGTAAAAGTCGCGCAGGAAAGTAATGATGAAAAAGATAAAGAAGAGACTATTACAAAAAATCCAGATTTAGATTTGAGTATTGAAAATCTACAAAAGACAAAAGGCAAATCAATAGGTATTGATGTGCCTTTTGCTGCAATAGAAACTGTTCCTGTTTATCCAGGTTGTGAACGTTTAACTACTAATGCCGAACGTAAAAATTGTATGTCTCAAAAAATACAGAAGTTTATAAATCGCAAATTTGATACTGATATAGGAACGACCTTTGATTTAGAAGGTAAAATCAGGATTTTAGTTCAATTTAAAATTAATACAGTTGGAGAAGTAATAGGCATACAATCTAGAAGTCCTAACAAATATATAAGCCTTGAAGCAGAACGTGTGGTTAATGATCTTCCTATAATGAAACCAGGAATGCAACATGGTAAGCCAGTTACTGTAGTCTATTCTTTACCTATCGTATTTCAAATCACTTCTTAAAACTACTTTACAACGATGATTTAAAGCTTTTATCTTTTTAGATTAAGGTGTTCTTGAATAACAAATGAATACCTCCAAAAAATCTTATCTTTACTTTTTTAAAATTAAACCATGAAAAAAATAATAGTACTTAGTTCTTTCTTTTTGGCAACTTTTGCTATGGCGCAAACTCCAGCAATGATTGATCATCAAGTTTCTTTTGCACAAATTGAAAATGCACCAACATATCCAGGATGTGCAGATAATGATAAGGATTGTTTTACACAAAGTATTTCCAAAGCTGTATCTGCTAACATGAATACAGCAGCCTTTTCAAACATTACAGAAAAGCAAAAAGTAGTAGTTATGTTTACAGTGGATACCGAAGGTAATATAGTAGATATTGTTACTAAAAGTAAAAATAAAGCGCTAGAAGCCGAAGCTAGAAAAGTGGTTTCTGAATTACCACAAATGACAGCAGGTACATTATCAGATGGTAAAAAAGTAGCAGTGACTTATACACTTCCTATTGTTTTTGAATCAAAAATTCAAAAGAGTCTACAAAATATAGTGGAGCCTACTCGAATTCAAAAAAACTAATATGTTTAAGAAACTAATTTTAGTTGCCATAGCTGTTGTAAGTCTAACAGCTTGTACTAGTGATAGTGACGATGGTGGTAGTGGTAGTGGTAGCAATAATAATTTCAGCTTTCTACCGCTTACTGTTAACAATTCATGGGATTATGATGTAGCGACAGGTACAACTGTGTTAAATGATAACTTGACAGTAAGTTCAGTATCTGGTGCAAATTATACGCTTACTTCAAATCCAGTAGTACCTGCAGGTTTAATGACCGGTGTGCTTTCTAGTGGTGAACTAACTGCTCAAAATGGACAACTTGTAGGTAACGGAACAATTGGTTTTGATTTTCAAGGAGTTGCGGATTTTTCCATTGATATTGTAAACGGTGTTTTATATGATCAAAATGCTAGTAATGGAAGTCAATTATATACTACCTCTGGTACTTTTACAGAGACTGTTCAAGGATTTGATTTAGATATAAATTACATTGTGTCAACAGTTCAATTAGCAAATGAGGCCAGCATCACAGTACCAGCTGGAACGTATATGAACGTACTTCATTCTCAATTGATTATTAATGTAAACATAAGCACAGAGATATCTATAGGTCCTATAACGCAAACCATTGATTTATTAGATCCACAAAACGTAATTGTGGTTGATAATTACTGGGCACAAGATGTAGGATTGATTAAATCAGACAATCAATTGGATTATATGCTAGAAGACTTTTCGGCAATAGGAGTTAACCTTCCTGTACCACAAAGTGCTAGTGTCCTAACAACGCAAGACTTGACTGCATTTACAGTAAACTAGTTTCAAAATTATTAAGTAAAAAAGCCCTTTTCATTTCTGAAAAGGACTTTTTTTTGTTCTTATTTTAATTAACCAGTTTATATTCTGGATAGGTTTGTTCTAGGTAGATTTGTGCTTTTCTAGTGATTTCAAAACTGATGATATAGCCTACCATAAGCATCAACACAACTATAAAACTTAATACTGCTATAAAAACAGAACCACGCGATGAAATATCAGTACCGCCTGAATTAATTAAACTCAGGAATTGAATGGGAAATAAAAATACGGTCATACCTGTTCCATATTGAAAAATCATTTCTTCAAACAGCCATTTCTTCTTTCCTTCTTTTTCAAGTTTATAACGCTTGATTCGTTTTCTATAACCATCAACAGCAATTCCTATTATAACAGCTGTAATAATGATGGTTAAAACTATAGTTCCTATAATTTGAGTTGAAATAAACCCATATATCACCATTGTTAAGGCTAGTAATAATAAAATCTTAGGTAACTTAAAATACTCCTTAAGGTGTTTCCATATGAGCTTACTATACTTTCTTGCCATCGCCTTCTGTCTTTGCTCTACCATTTCAGTAAATCCAAAAACGCCAAATTTCTTAAACTCTATTTGTAATGCATCTTCAAAAGGTAATTGAGGTTTTACTTTCCACTGGTCTTCAATAGCCAAAGCTAGATGATCTACTAGTTCAATTTGTACGTCATAGTATTCCACGTAGTGCTTTCTTGTGAAAACATATAAATCTTCTATTTGAGAATCATTTAATTTCATTAAAAGCTTAGTTTAGGATTAATAATACGCTGCATATTTGCAAGAAACTCATCCAGCTCTGCAAGTCTATTAACTGTTTCTTCTTTTCCTGCAGGTGTAATATCATAGTACTTGCGCACTCGATTATCCACTTTCTTTGCGGTGACGGTAAGATGTCCAGCAGCTTCCATTTTATGTAAAGATGGATAAAGCGCTCCTTCTTTAATATTCAAATCACCTTGAGTTAATTCCTTAACGCGTTGCGTGATTTCATAACCGTACATTTCGCCATTTTCCTCAAGCAGCTTGAGAATTATGGTGGTGAGACTTCCTCTATATAATTGTGATGTAGACATACCTAAAGTTCTTATGTAAATATACATAAGATTCTTAAGTAACCAAATAAGTTTGTAATTTTATGCTTTCGCGAAAGCGTAAAAAAAACTCTAAACGATTCTCACCAGGCCATCTTCATCAATAACATCTAGCGTTAACTGTTGAAGTTCATTAACCAGTTCTGGATTCCAGTAGGTTTTTACCTTTACGTAGTTCTCTGTAAAACCTTGAATAAAACCTTCCTTATTCTCAGCTTCCCATAAAACCGTTTTGGTCTTACCTAGCTGACTTTCATAAAACGCACGACGTTTCTTTACAGACAGACCACGCAACATCTTAGAACGCTTAGCACGTATTTTTTTAGGTATCACTCCATCCATTGTGGCTGCAGCCGTATTATCACGTTCAGAATAGGTGAAGACGTGTAAATATGAAATATCAAGACCGCTTAAATAGTTATAAGTATCTAGGAAATGATCATCGGTCTCACCTGGGAAACCTACAATCACGTCTACACCTATACAGCAGTCGGGCATGACTTCTTTGATTTTAGAAACACGGTCTGAGTACAATTCGCGATTGTAACGTCGTTTCATTTTACCCAGCAACTCATTATTACCAACCTGTAACGGAATATGAAAATGAGGTACAAAAGCATTTGCTCCAGCCACAAAATCTATAGTCTCGTTCTTCAACAAATTAGGCTCTATAGAAGAAATACGCAAGCGCTCAATTCCGCTTACAGTATCAAGTGCGTGAACCAGGTCTAGAAATGTATGCTCATGACGTTTATTACCAAATTCACCTTTTCCATAATCTCCTATGTTCACACCAGTAAGAACAATCTCTTTGATTCCTTTCTCAGATATCAAACGAGCATTTTCCATCACGTTTTCTAAAGTATCACTACGCGAGATACCGCGTGCTAGTGGTATAGTACAATAGGTACATTTATAATCACAACCATCTTGAACTTTTAGAAAAGCACGTGTGCGATCGCCTATGGAATAGGAACCTACATAAAAATCGGCCTCGTCAATCTCACAGGAGTGAATTTGAGTAGGCGCTTCTTTACTCAACTGATTCAGGTAGTCTGTAATTTTAAATTTCTCTGTCGCACCTAGAACTAGATCTACGCCATCTACCGCAGCAAGCTCTTCAGGCTTCAATTGCGCATAACAACCTACTGCAATTGTAAACGCATCTTCATTCACTTGTTGCGCTTTCTTGACAATGGATTTAAAACGTTTATCAGCATTTTCAGTGACACTACAGGTATTGATCACGTAAATGTCTGCACGCTTTTCAAAATCCACACGTTCAAAACCTTCTTGCTCAAAACTACGAGCAATGGTACTGGTTTCACTAAAATTGAGTTTACAACCTAGTGTATAAAATGCAACCGATTTTGTAGCCGTTTCTGTGGACATTTATCTCTTTAAAAATAGGTTGCAAAGATAATAACTATATATGAGGTAAAATGGGAATTGGGTTACTAGGTTATTAGGTTGTTGGGTTCGTGAGTTAAAAGAATCGAAATGTAACAGCCTATGCGGAATTCATTCCGCATAATAATAGAACGCCGCAGGCGACAAATTACATTCATAGCGGCGGAATTCATTCCGCCAGTGAAGATCGACAAATGGATCTACAGTAAATTAAAACACCGAAACCTTTTCCCTTGCCCTAAAGGGAAGGTTTCTTTTGGGATTAAAATTTAATTTGGACTAAAAAAACTCTAGGTTTCCGCACTCATTTAAGGTTGAGGAACGCAAACTGACACAAATGTCGTTTCTTAACACAGCTTTCTATTCTAGCAACCTAAATCATCACGTCATTCTTTATATTTACAGAATGATTAAATACAGCTGGCTTTTTATCTTAATTCTTCTCGCCTCTAGTTGCGGTAATGATGACCTCATTATAGACAGCAGCACTGTTTTTAGATACAACGAGCATGCAAACATCACAACATTAGATCCTGCATTTGCAAAAGATCAACGTAATATATGGGCTTGTAATTTGATTTATAATGGGCTGGTCAAACTCGATAAAAATCTTAAAGTAGTTCCAGATTTAGCTGCTTCATGGACCGTTTCTGAAGATGGATTAATTTATACCTTTGAGCTTAAGAAAGATATTTATTTTCAGGAGAATTCCGCCCTGCCTGCCAAGGCACGACAGGCAGGTTTCGCGAAAGCGAGAAAAGTAACGGCTCAAGATTTTAAATATTCTCTAGAACGATTAACTGATCCTGCAGTAGCATCTCCTGGAGCTTGGGTAATGTCTAACGTGGCAGCTATTAACGCTATTGATGCGCACCAAATAAGTATCACTTTAAAAAAACCATTTCCTGCCTTTTTAGGATTGCTTACTATGAGGTTTTGTAGTGTCGTATTGCCTGAAGCTGTTGAAAAACATGGGAATGAATACCGCTCAAATCCTGTGGGAACTGGACCTTTCTATTTAAAAAGATGGGAAGAAAACGTGAAAATGGTATTGCGCAAGAACAGCAATTACCACGAGAAAGACAGCACTGGTAATCCATTACCTTATCTAGAAGCTGTAGCTATTACTTTTAAAAGCGATAAACAAAGCGAATTTCTAGAGTACGCTCAAGGAAATCTAGATTTTATAAACGCTATAGATCCAAGTTATAAAGATGAATTACTTACTACTACTGGAGACTTAAAACCTAAATACCTTTCTTCTACTAATCTTATAAAAGCACCATTCCTCAACACAGAATATCTAGGACTTTACATGGATAGTAAAACACCTGAATTACAGAGTAGATTATTACGTCAGGCCATCAATAAAGGGTTTGATAGAGAGAAGATGATCAAGTACCTGCGCAACAACATAGGTATTCCAGCAACCAGTGGACTCATTCCTGCAGGATTGCCGGCTGGTGGCGTGGTTAAAGGATACGAATATGATATCAATGAAGCGCAGCAATTAGTAAAACAGTACATTACAGAAACTGGAGATACTAATCCTGAAATTACGATCACCACAGGTGCCAACTATCTTGACTTGTGTGAGTTTATCCAAAAGGAGCTAGAAAAAATAGGAATCACCACAAGTGTAGAAGTCATGCCACCTTCTACCCTACGCCAAAATCGTAGTGAAGGAAAACTAGATATATTCCGCTCCAGCTGGATTGCCGATTATCCCGATGCTGAAAATTATCTATCGCTAGGATATTCCAAGAACTTCTCACCTAACGGTCCTAACTACACGCATTTTAAAAACGAAACCTACGACCAGCTTTATGAACAAGCCCTAAGTTTACCAAACGCTGCAGACCGCAAAGAGCTCTACATAAAAATGGATTCCATTATCATTAATGAAGCGCCTATCGTTCCATTGTACTATGATGAAAGTGTACGTTTCATAAGCAAGAAAGTTAGCGGATTAGAAACTAATGCTGTGAATATGCTGGATTTGACTAGAGTTAGAAAAGGAAAATAGAATGAAGGTTTTTAATAAAATATTTGGTAGAAAAAATAAACTTAAAGATTTCCCGCCTAAGCCTTCCTGGAAACCAGATCTCCCTGTCAACTATGAATTAATATTAGAAAAATCTAAATATTATACATTAAACAAAATGCAAATTGCCGTTTTCAAATTCGGAACTGCTGTTATATTTCCAGAAAAAATTACTGATATAAAGCAGTCTGCACATGAATGTATAGAAGATATTTATTTTGCTCATCCAGATTTTCACCCAAAGAAAATGGATGATAGTAATTATATAGTTGAATACTCTCAACCGGCATTTACAATTGTATTTAGGGAAGAACTTGACCTATACTGGAAATACATTGAGAGATCGGAAGAGCACA